>CAXTIY010000294.1:0-4636 GCA_964244215.1 uncultured bacterium | reverse complement strand
CCGTGGCCGTCGCCACGGATCCGCCGAAGCGCTGATTGAGTGTGGCATGAACGCGTTTGTGGTCCACGCCGAAGGCCGTGCTCGCCCGCGCGACGAGCCCGCGTAACTCGCGTCGCAAGTCTTCGCGACGCTCCGCATGCGTCACGACGTGCGCCGCGTCTTCTGCAAGTGCGGGCGACTCCGTATCCGCGGGCGCCGCGAGAAACGCAGCCGGATTGAAGAGCGGACCGAAGTCGAGCGTGCGCCCTTCGCGAGCGGTAGCCGCGATCGACGCGTACGCGCCGGCGTCGGAGGTTCGCTCTTCGCGCTGCGCGGCCGAGAGGGCCCCTGCGGCCTCGTCGCGTTCGGTCGGCGTGCGCAAAGCGCGCCGTACGTCGTCCGTAATACGGCTCGCGAGCACGCGCAAACGTCCGTCGTCGGGCAGGTAGACGTACGCTTCGCGCGCCTGCTGCGGATCGAGGCTCGTGCGCACGAAGCGTCCGCAGAATTGACGGAAGTACAGTTCCGAAACGACGTTGCTCGCGAAAACGCCGACGCGCAGGCGCGGGATATCGACACCTTCGGAGATCATGTGTACCGCGACGATCCAAGGGTCGCGCGAACGCGCGAACGACGCGATACGCCGCGACGCGTCGTCGAGATCGGACACGACGATTTCCGGCTTGACGCCCGTGCGCCGTTCGAGCAACTCCGCGACGAAGCGCGCGTGCTCTTGATTCATCGCCGCCACGAGTCCGGCGGCTTCGGGATGACCGAGCGCGCGCGCTTCGAGCAAGCGAAGATGAGCTCGCTCGAGCACGTCGCCGAGCCACGCCGGCTGCGTGAGCGCCGTGCGCAAACGTTCGCTCGCATGCCGCCGTTCGAGTGCTTCCTCGAAGTTCGCCCGCATCGCCAGACCGTCGCGGCTCACCCATTCGGCTTCGCCTCCGTGCAACGGAAAAACGAGCGCCCGGCATACCCCGTCGCGCAGCGCCTGTGCGTAATCGTATGAGAAATCCGCGACGCACGCTCCACGGTCGTACGCAACGAACGGAATGGCGCTACCGTCGGAACGGAACGGCGTTCCCGAAAGCGAGACCCGATGGCGCGCCGCACCGAAGGCCTCGCGCAGCGCCTCGCCCCACGTCGCTTGTTCTCCCGCGTGATGCACTTCATCGAGAATGACGAGCGTCGGCACGCTCGCCAGCGCCGCAAAGCGACGCGGAGCCGCAGCGACTTGCTGATACGTTACGACCGCGCCGTCGAGATCGGATGCGAGGACCAGATCGCCGTTGCGAAAGCGGTGGTCGAGTTGGATGCCCGAGCCCGCCATCGCGCGTGCGAACTGCGATTTGAGATGTTCGCGCGGTACGACGACGATCGCGCGCACGACGCTGCCTTCGGCGAGCAGCGCGTGCGCGAGCCGGGTCGCAAAGCGCGTCTTCCCCGCACCCGGCGTCGCGACGAAGAGCGCATCCGCCGGCCGCGTCCGCTGCCAAATCGCAAAAGCTTCACTCTGCCACGCACGCAACGGAAGACGCCAAACCGGAACGATCGAACGCGACACGACGCCCCATCATTCGCGCTAACGCCGACCCTTCTTCGAAGGAATCCCCAAACCGACTCATTGCACGGGCTCGATGGATCAGCGCACCAGATACCCGCTTAGGTGCAGAAACGCGCCACCTTCTTTATCGTTGTACACGCCTGGAAGGAGCGTCACGACGTGCGAGCCGGACGTCGGCCAACGCCATGCGAAAAGAACGGAATCCGGAAAGCTGTGGCCGGCGCTCGATTTGTTTTGCCACGTGCCGACGCGGTTAACGGTTTCGACACCGTCGACGAAGATGCGTGCGTGCCCGGGTTGGCAGCAGATCTCCCCGAGCGTGCCGATCAGCGCGATGCCCGAGCCGCGCACGTGTAGTTCTGCCGGTAACTCGTCGACTGCATACGGAACGAAGCGCGCACCCTGCCACGCATCGGCACGCACGACGCCGCTCGGCGCGAGTGCGGCGGCGGCGATCGCCGTCGCGAGACCACCGTTGGTCTGCCAAGCGGTCACGATGCCTTCGGGCGGCGGCCCGTCGAAGAAACGCCCGTACGTTCCGTCGCCTTTGCGCGCGGAGTACGCGGCGGCGGCGCTGGTCAATATCCAGCGGCGCGCGAAAGCTTCGTGCTCCTGCGTAGCGAGGACCAGCATCCCTTCGACCAGCGGCTCCTCGAGATCGTTCTCCGCCTGCAGATCGCTGAACACGCCCGCGCTATCGGATAGATACCGGTCGACGGCATGCGCCGTCGCAAGGGCCTCCGTGCGATACTGCGCGCGCCGCGTCGCTCGATAAAGCCGCTCGCCGTTCCAGATCATGTTGCCGTTGACCGAAGCGAAGAAACGGTGGGGGACTTGCACGCAGTTGCGACCGTCGTCGAAGACATACACCGAATACAGCGGCAATTCGGAATCGAGAAAATAGCGGCGAATCGCGCCGTAGCGGCGGATCGCGACGGCTAGATAATTTTTATCGTGCGTCGCTGCATACAGCAAGAGCGCGGCCTTAACGCCGTTCGAATCGGTTTCGAGCGTCTTGAGCCGATCGCCGCGCCCGTCCGGGCGCTGATAGCGGATCGCCGGACACGCGCCGCGCGCGTAGGCATCCGATTCTTCTACCGCTCGAAAAGCCGCTTTGGCTTTGGTAAGTGCGAGCGTATTATGTCGGTCGACTTCATACTCGCGCGATGCTGCGATCGAATCCCACATCGGCACGTCGCTCCAAAGCACGCAGGGGCGGTTACGGCACGGCGGATCGTAGGTTCGTGCGGTACGCGCGAGCGCTTGTAGGAGCGGCGGCAACGCGCGGTCGTGCGTCGCCGCCCAGCGCAAGTAGAGAAGATACGTGAGCGAGTCCGAGCCCCAATCCTGATTGTGCGTCGCACAAATCGCCGAGGCGCAGTCGTGCCACAGCCCGTTGCCGTCGTAAAGTTTGGTCTCGAGCGCGGCTACGGCGTCGCCTCCGATGTCGGCGAACGCTCGAGCGCTGCCCGGCGGCTTCGACGTTTGCGGAGGCGTGGCGAGTGCGAGGCCGAGCGTGGCGCAAATGAGTAAGAGCGCCAGCAGCACATTGCGGGGTAGGTTTCGCATCCGCTCGGAATCGTTTTTCATCTAAACGGTATCGGCGTCTTCGAGCGGCGACCCGTACCAGGGCCAAGCGCTCGCCCGCATCGAAGGGCGGCGTATGTTTCGCCCGACGCTTTTAGCCGCCGCTCTAATCGCATGCTTTCTTTCGGGGTGCAAGAACGGGAATCTCGCGGTGCGTGAGGCTTCGACCGCGCTCGATGCGAGTCTGTTCGCACCTGCGAATTCCGTTCAGACGTTGAGCTTCGTATCGGGCGACTCCCGCACGCCCAAAGCCGATGCGTTGAACGGTTTTCTTTACGCGAAGCGGTGGCTCGATTGTAAAGATACGCAGCCGGGACTCTTTTCGCGCGTCGCGGTATGCACGTTTAACGCCACGGGCCGTACGTTCGCGCATCAGAACGGTTGGACGGCGACGCATGAAGACGGGACGTGCGCGCAATGCGAAACGTGGACGATTCCGCTCGCACGGGCGACCTTGCAGAGCGTTACGAGCGTTACCGCAAACGATAAGAACCATGCCGTCGTCGCTTACGCGTACGACGTCGTGCCCAACGCCTTCGGGGGCCAGCTCGGCGATTGGATGGGAACGAATCCGGTTGCTTGGTGCGGCCCGGATCCGCGCGCCATCGGCGCGTGGACCCAGGCGCGTACGGGGACCGCGAACTTCGCAAAAACGGGCGGAAAGTGGGCTCCCTCACAAGCCGGCCCCGGCGGCTTTACCGCGACGTTCGGGGCGCCGTCCGCCGAACGTGCCTGCAACCGGCCGTAATCACGCGTTGACGACGTCTTACCGCGCCCTCGCAGCGGTCGTCTGCGTATGTTCGCTTAGCGTCCGGATGCCCGCAGCGGCCGAACGAACGGCGAACGCCCGCATAGCGGTCTTAGCGGATGCCTTCGTGCGCGAATCGGAACGACGCGATCCGCTCTTTGCCGATCAAATCGGAATTCATACGCGCGAGGATACGCTTGCGGATTATTCGCTCGCCGGGCAAGCCCGACGCGAGCGCTGGCTGCGCGGATGGCACGCGCGTATCGCGGCGCTCCGGCGCGGCACGCTTAGCGAAGGCGACCGCGCGGACGCGAGCGCCTTACTCGACGTGATCGATCTCGAACTCTACGAAGACGCGACGGTCAAACCGCTACGCACCGATCCGACGTACTATACGAGCGTCATCGGGAACGCGGTCTATCTGCTCGTCGGCCGCCATTACGCCCCACCAGACGATCGGCTACGGCATCTCGCGCCGCGTTTACGCCAGATTCCCGCGGTCGTTGCCGCAGCCGAGGCGTCGCTCGAGCGGCCCGCGCGCGTCGCGACGCTGCAAGCGATCGACGAGAACGTCGGCAATCTCGCGCTCTATGCAAGCTTAATACGCGAAACGCGCGTCGCAAAGCCGCGCACGCAGCGCGCCGTCGAAGCCGCGCTCCCCATAGCGCTCGCAAGCTTGCGCGGATTCTCGACGTATCTGCGAACGAAACTCTTGCCCTCTTCGAACGGCAACTCGCGCGTCGGAGCCGCCGTCT
>CAXTIY010000293.1:0-4636 GCA_964244215.1 uncultured bacterium | reverse complement strand
GAAGGCACAGCTCATTACGCTCACGCGCGAATGGTTCATGCATCCAAGCGGCGCGTTGCCCGCCTACGAGTGGGCCTTCGGCGATGTGAACCCGCCGGTCCACGCGTGGGCCGCGTATCGCATCTTTCAAATCGAACACAAGATGTACGGCGTCGCGGACTATCTCTTCCTCGAACGCGTCTTCCATAAGTTACTGATGAACTTCACCTGGTGGGTCAACCGCGAAGATCCAAACGGCGACAACGTGTTTACCGGCGGCTTCATGGGGCTCGACAACGTGGGCATCTTCGATCGCAGCCGGCCGTTACCGCGCGGCGGCGAAATCGTGCAATCCGATTCGACGAGTTGGATGGCCGTCTACGCGCTCGACATGATGGCGATCGCACTCGAACTCGCGCAACACAACGCGAGCTACGAAGATATCGCGAGCAAATTTTTCGAACATTTTCTCTACATCTCGTGCGCGATCAACGATAGCGACGAAGGCGGCGGCCTTTGGAACGAAACCGACGGTTTCTATTACGATCGTTTCGTTTTGCAGGGCGGCGACCACTATCCGATGCGGGTGCGCTCGCTCGTCGGCCTCACGCCGCTTTTCGCCGTGGAGACGCTCGCGCCACAAATCCTCGATCGTTTGCCGAATTTCAAGCGCCGCGTGGAGTGGTTCATCCAGAACCGGCCGGAGCTCAGCAAGAACGTCGCGAGTTTGGGCGCGAGCGGCATGGGCGAACGGCGGCTGCTCGCGATTCTCGACGACGAACGGTTGCAGCGCCTCCTACGGGTGATGCTCGATGAAGCCGAATTCCTAAGCGCCAACGGCATCCGTTCGCTCTCGAAATATCATGCCGAACACCCGCTCGTCGTGAACGTCGACGGCCAAGAATATCGCGTCGATTACGAGCCCGCCGAATCCTCGAGCGGTCTATTCGGAGGCAATTCGAATTGGCGCGGTCCGATTTGGATGCCGATGAACTACCTCATCATCGAATCGTTGCAAAACTTTCACTTTTTCTACGGCGACGACTATCGCATCGAGTTTCCGACCGGGTCCGGCAAACTGTTGACGCTTTGGGAGATCGCGACCGAACTCTCACACCGGTTACTGCATCTCTTTCTTGCCGGCAGCGACGGACGCCGGCCGTTCAACGGCGGTGCGGAGAAGTTCCAGCGCGATCCGCACTTCAAGAACTTGTTCCTGTTCTACGAATACTTTCACGGCGACGACGGCGCGGGGCTCGGTGCCGCGCATCAGACCGGCTGGACCGGACTCGTGGCCAAACTCGTGCAACAAATGAGCGAATACGAAGGGGCCGGAAGGTCGCCACTCGAGTGGCATTACGAAGCCTCACCCGGCGACGAAGTGATCGTCCCCGAAGTTTTCACGCGTTCTTGAACCGTTAATGGGAGAAGAGATTGATCGGTGTTCGTGGCCCCGTAATCGATGTCGGGACGCCGTATCCTCTCGGCGCAACGTGGGACGGTAAGGGCGTCAATTTCGCCCTCTTCTCCGAATACGCGGAGAAGGTCGAACTGTGCCTCTTCGACCAACGCGGCCGCCGCGAACTTTTCCGGCTCTCGCTGCCGTCGTATACGGACGGCGTGTGGCACGGTTACGTACCCGATGCGAGGCCCGGTTTGCGCTACGGTTACCGCGTGTCCGGTCCGTACGAGCCCGCCGCCGGTCACCGCTTTAATCCAAATAAGCTGCTGCTCGATCCCTATGCGAAATCGCTCTCCGGCGCTCTACGTTGGAGCGACGCGCATTTTGGATATCGCATCGGCACCCCGCGCGCCGACCTCTCGTTCGATCGTCGCGACAGTGCCTCCGGGATGCCGAAGTGCGTCGTCGTGGATACGGCTTTTACGTGGGGCGACGACCGGCCGCCGCGCACGCCGTGGCGCGACACGGTCGTCTATGAGACGCATGTGCGCGGATTTACGATGCAGTACCCGGGCGTGCCGGCTCCAATGCGCGGCACGTTCCTCGCGCTTTCCTCGCCACCCGCCATCGAGTACATGAAGCGCTTGGGCATCACGGCGATCGAACTGTTGCCCGTGCACGCGTATGTCGACGACCGAACGCTCGTCGAGAAACGGCTGCGCAACTACTGGGGTTATAATTCGATCGGTTTTTTCGCTCCGCATCCGTTGTATCTCAGCGGCGAGACGATACACGAATTCAAAACGATGGTGAAGCAGTTCCACGATGGCGGGATCGAAGTAATTCTCGACGTCGTTTACAATCATACGGCTGAGGGAAATCAAGCGGGGCCGACGCTGTCCTTTAAAGGCATCGATAACCTATCGTACTATCGGCTAGCCGCCGACCGCCGCTATTACGACGATGCCACCGGAACGGGAAACACTCTCAATGTCGAACATCCGCGCGTGTTGCAAATGGTGATGGACTCGTTGCGATACTGGGTTAAGGATATGCACGTCGACGGCTTTCGGTTCGATCTCGCGCCGGCACTCGCCCGCGGCATGCACGGCGTGGATCCAAACAGCGGCTTCTTTAAAGCCGTCACGCAAGATCCCACACTCGCAGGCGTTAAAATGATTGCGGAACCTTGGGACGTCGGGCTCGGCGGTTACCAGGTCGGCCGCTTTCCGGCCGGCTGGTCCGAGTGGAACGATAAGTATCGCGACGTGATTCGGCGCTTCTGGCAAGGTCACGACGGCATGGTTCCCGAGCTCGCGTCGCGTCTGACCGGTTCGAGCGAGCTCTTCGATCACGGCGGGCGGCATATGCGCACGTCGATCAACTTCGTAACGGCCCACGACGGCTTTACCTTGCGCGACCTGGTTAGCTACAATAGCAAACACAACGACGCGAACGGCGAAGACAATCGCGACGGAAGCGACAATAACAACAGCTGGAACTGCGGCGTCGAGGGACCGGCGAACGATCCCGCCGTGCTCGAGCTACGTGCGCGGCAACAACGCAATTTGCTCGCGACCCTCTTGCTCTCGCAAGGCGTTCCGATGCTGCTCGCAGGCGACGAAGTCGGCAAATCTCAGAAGGGCAACAACAACACGTATTGCCAGGACACGCCGCTCACGTGGCTCGATTGGTCGTCGCCGTCCGATCCCGCACTGCACGATTTCGTCGTCGCACTCACGCACATACGCCGCTCGTGCGAAGCGCTACGGCGCGATTCGTTCTTCCGCGGGGCCATGCTCCCCAAAGGCGTCCGCAAAGATATCGTTTGGCTGCGTCCCGACGGACAAGAGATGAACGAAGGGGATTGGCACGACGCCGGCCGGCGCGTCATCGGCTTGGTGTTCGGCGATGAAAAACCCACGGCGGGCGACCCATGCCTGCTGCTGTTCCTCAACGCCCACGATCACGAACTGCTGCTGACGTTCCCGGCCGGCCGGGAATGGGATCTCTTAATCGACACGGCCGGCGATCCGCGCGGCAACGTGCACGAGCCGCTGCCGGTAAGCGGAACCCACGCCTTGCAGGCGCGTTCGCTCCTGCTGTTTCGAACGCGTCCGAACTCGGCGTGATTTCCCCGCGCGCGTATTTGCCGCCGGCACTCGAACACGGCCGGGCATGGGGCTTCGGGCTGAACTTGTATGCGCTGCGCTCCGGTCGCAACTGGGGCATCGGCGATTTCACCGATCTCACGAAGTTCGTGCGCTGGTCGGCAGAGATCGGTGCGGATACGGTCGGCGTCAATCCGCTCCATGCCCTGCACTACGTCGAACCGGAAGCCGCAAGCCCGTATTCGCCGACGAGCCGTTATTTCTTGAGTCCCCTCTACATCGACGTAGAGGCGGTACCCGAGTTTACGTCACCCGCACCCGCCGCCGCCGCACTGCGCGACCGCATCGCATCCGAGCCGTTCGCGCGAACGCTCGCCGAGTTGCGCGCCACGACCCACGTGGCTTACGCTCGCGTCGCGCGCGCGAAGTGGTCTGCGTTCGGCGCGCTCTACGATATCTTTCGATCCGAACGCGGCGAACGCCATAGCGCGTTCCGGGCGTTCGTGGAGCGTGGCGGCGAACGGCTCGAACGCTTCGCAATCTACGAAGCGTTGACCGAACGGTTCGTCACGGACGAAGGCCGGGTGCGCGGCTGGCTCACGTGGCCCGCCGAGTTCCGCGATCCGGGTAACGACGCGGTGCGAACGTGGGCCGCGAAGATGCGCCGTCGCGTGGACTATTTTAAATATCTTCAATGGCTCGCAAGCGAACAGCTGGCGCTCGCGGCGGATGCGGCGCGCGTACTCGCGATCGGCTTGTATCTCGACGTGGCGGTCGGCGTCGACATGAACAGCGCCGACGTGTGGAGCGATCTCGGCGCGTACGTACTGGACGAAACGATCGGCGCGCCGCCGGATCCGCTCGGGCCACACGGCCAGAACTGGGGTTTACCGCCGCTCGATCCGCTCGGGATGCTGCGCGAAAAGGGCGCCGCGTTCTCCGAACTGCTGCGCGCCAACATGGCGCATGCGGGTGCGCTGCGGCTCGATCACGTGATGGCCCTGTTCCGTCAATTCCGTATTCCGCGCGGCAAGTCGCCGGCCGACGGCGCGTACGTCGCCTATCCGTTCGACGAATTGATCGGCTTCGCATGCGTCGAGAGCGAACGTCGACGTTGCTTGATCGTCGGAGAAGATCTCGGCAA
>CAXTIY010000292.1:1780-4639 GCA_964244215.1 uncultured bacterium | reverse complement strand
CGATGCGCGAAGCACGCGCAGCTTCGGTTCGGATTCGCACGCAGGCGCGAGCCGCGATGCTCGGCGCGCTCACGCCGCAACACCGCACGCAGTTCGCGACGATCGTCGGTGCATACGCGATCGCGCCGGCGCCGGATATTTCCGTAGCGGCGAAGCAAGTCGATGCGCTCCTTTCCGTACCGGAAGCACGTGCGATCGTGCTTGCGGAGCAGACCGCGCGCACGAACGAGCGCTCCCTTCACGAGGCCGAACGCACCCGCATAGAAGCGAGCTTAACGCCCGCCGAGCGCACCGAAATGCAGGCACGCATGCAGGCGATGAAGGCAGCTCACCCTGCAGGCGCGATGCGGGAACACACGGCCGATCCCGGATTAACGTTGTTACGCACGGCACTCGAGATGGGCGGCCATCGTGGGGGCCCGCCCGGCCCCCGTTAAGCACAAGGCGTCGCGAGCGGAGGGAAATAAATCGAGTCGCGATGAGCTTACGCGGTTCGACTCTTTTCATCACAGGCGCGAGTCGCGGCATCGGACTCGCAATCGGGCTGCGCGCCGCTCGCGACGGAGCGAACGTGGCGATCGTCGCAAAAACGAGCGAGCCGCATCCGACGCTGCCGGGCACCGTCCATACGGCCGCGCGAGCGATCGAAGCAGCCGGCGGCCGGGCGCTTCCGCTCGTGTGCGATATTCGCTTCGAAGAACAAGTCGAAGCGGCCGTGGCGGCGACGGTCCAAGCGTTCGGCGGCATCGACATCTGCGTGAATAACGCGAGTGCGATCTCCCTTACGTCGACGCTCGCGACTGATATGAAGCGCTACGATCTCATGGCGAACGTCAACGCCCGCGGCACGTTTTTATGCTCGAAGATGACGCTGCCGCATCTCAAGCGCGCGGCTAATCCGCATATACTCAACATCTCACCGCCGCTCCAAATGCTCGCGAAGTGGTTCTCGCCGCACGTCGCCTATTCTATGGCGAAGTTCGGCATGTCGCTCTGCACGCTCGGAATGGCGGAAGAATTTGGTTGCGACGGAATCGCCGTCAATTCGCTTTGGCCGCTGACGGCGATCGATACGGCCGCCATTCGTAACGTTCTCGGCGATGCCACGCTCGCACGCGCCTGTCGCTCGGCTTCGATCGTCGCCGACGCCGCGCACCTAATCTTCGAGCGGCCGGCGCGCGCGTGTACCGGTAATTTCTTCATCGATGAAGAGTTGTTGCTCGCGAGCGGCGTTACCGAGTTCTCGCAATACGCGCTCGGCGACGAATCGCTCGTCGCCGACTTCTTCGTCCCCGATGAAGCCTTCGCACGCTCGCCGACGCCATTGCGGCGCGACTTAGCGGATCGTGCGATCCATTAAGGGCGCAGAGTCGGCAGCCGTGCCACCGATCGTAACGTTACGAATAACCGTCTCTTCGCTCTCACCTTTCTTGAAGGTCGCCGTAACGGTATAGCGGGCGGGTCCGGCGATTGCAGGTGCCGTCAGCGAAACTTCGTTCTGGTCGTCGACGACGGCGCTTGCGGCGACTTCGAGACCTTCGGGATCGACGAGGGCCACGCGCATGCCGGGTTCGTAGTGCACGATACCGACACGAATCTGCTCGCCCGCGGCCACGTTCTGCGCGACGAGCGCGATCGGACCGCTATTCGCCCGCCGGGCCGCCGCGAGAACATCGTCGAGCGAGCGCGCCCGCGTGACGCGCACGGGAACGCTCTGCTCGGCCTGCGCCTTGCCGCGTGCCGCATGCAGGACCACGCGTAGATCTTGATCCGCCTCGACGTATGGGGCGAGCAAGATCGAGTTTCCGCGACGATTGATGAGCGCTTCGGCGCGGACGGTGCCGTACTGATCGATTAATCGCAGCGTTCCATCGACGGATGAAACGCGATAATACGCGACGACCGGCTTGCCGCCCGCGACCGTATCGCTACCGAGCGAAAGCCGGTCGATCGCGAAGCGAGGTTCGACCCGGGCGAGGGGCCGGCCGACGGTGGCAATCGCGGGCGCCGTGGGCGCAGGCTCGGGCTCCGCGAGCACGCGGACGCTGCGGGCCGTCTCGCCGAAGCGCGAATGCGCCGACAGCCGGATGTCGTAGGCTTGCGGTCTACTCGTAGACGGCACGGCGACCTCGAACGAATCGCCTTCGATCGGGACCGTTCCGCGCGCCGCTTCTGCGCCGCCGACCGCGACGACCGTGTAGTCGGCGCCTTGCGCGCGAGCGAGCGCGTACGCGACGGGAAAGGGTCGGCTCGCCCAAACGTGATCCGGGGCCGCAAGCGCCGTTACCCTCGGCTGCGACAGAGCGTTCTGCGCGAACGGCGCGACTGCCGCCACGAGCGCGAGACCGCCAAAAACGACGAATCGGCCACGGCGCCGTGGCCGCTCGCTTTCTTCGACGACGAACGTTTCGTGCGCGAGCCGAATTTCCGTGACGGCACGGAACGGCCGCCTGCGCGGCAGTTCTAAGAGAAAGGTCGTTTCGAGCGATGCGCGGCCCGGTACCGATAGTGGAACGGGTGTCGCCGTCTCACCGGAGCGGTCGGCAGAAAATGTATAGGTCGTCGTAAGAAGCGCGCCGACCGAACGATTTCCGACGCGTAGCTCGTACTTTGCGCTCCGTCCGTCGAGGCACGCCCTCACGCGCCGAAGCCGGACCGTAACGTCCGCGAGGGCGCTCCGCCGCGGCACGGGAGATGTCGAAGCCGGAGCGACGAGCATCGCCTGCGCTGCGGGAGGCACCGGAATCGTCACGATCGCTGTGCGCCCAGTCATTCTTTCTACATCGGACGGGGAGCACGAAAACTAAAGACGCGTCGCTCGGGCATCGGCCGAGTGCGGGTGACGCATCAGGCGCCAAG
>CAXTIY010000292.1:0-1680 GCA_964244215.1 uncultured bacterium | reverse complement strand
GCGCTGGTGAAGGATTACGCTCGGGCACGATTCCGAGCTTCGGTCGCGGCGATCGTCGTTGCGGCGACGATTTGGGGGGCGGCACGCGCCGAAGAAACCGACGGCGCGCAAGGTCTCGTGCGTCGCGTATCGATCGCGTACGCGAGCACGATGCACGGCGTCGTCGGTCTGCGCACTCATACCGATTTAACGATCGACGGACCCATGTATCACCGGCACACGCCGAGTTCGCCGTGGTATGTGTACAGCGACGGCGCGCTCGTTAGCAGTAGCGAGCAACGCGATGCGCGCCGGCCACTCGTCCGCGATGCGCTGTTTCCCACGTATTTACCGGAATACCGTTTCGCATTCGCGCCCTGCGACGGCTGCACACCAGGCGAAGTCGAAGTCGCCTACGATAGTGCGGAGCACGACGCGTATCACGCGCACGGTTTTTTCGTAATCGATACCGCATCGGAACGCGTACGGCGCAGCGTCGAAATCCCGTACGCATTACCATGGCCGACGCACGACGGGCGGCTCGAAGTGACGTGGGGCGAAACGTCCGAAAAAGAATGGCTGCCACTGAACATAGCGGGTACCTTCGCGGGCAAACTCGGGCCATTTGCCGGAGTGGCGCATTTCACCCAACGACTCTCGCCGTACGAACGTTATCCGCACGTACAAGCGGCGGTCGATGCGCTCACGGCCTCGACCGGGGCGACTCCGGCACCCGCCCCACCCATGCCGCAACCGATGCCCTCGTAACCCGGTGCAGTGGCGGTTCACCGAGTAGTTGAATCTCGCCGGTAACCGGTCCGGTCGCCTCGCCAAGGAGTCCCGTTTGAAAGCCTCTCCGCTCTTCGCGATCGTAGCCCTCGCGCTTTGGGCCCTTGCGCCCGTGCCGGGGTCGGCCGCGACTCCGACGGTTGCCGTCTTGCCGCTGGCTGCCGCCGACACGAATATGCCGTACGGTCTCCTACCTTCCGCCTCCGAGCTTGCAATTATGACGAAGCAACTTACGTCGGGTCTGCGAGCGCGTGGGATTCCGCTCGTGCGACAGAAGGCAATGGCACCGGCGGTTAGCGCCGCCGGTTTCGATCAAACGACGCCGACTCGAGCATGCGTCGAGGCGGACTGTGCGCGGCGCATCGGGCGCACCGTTCACGCGGATGCCGTCGTTATCGGTTCCGTCACCCGAGCGATGGCCGTTATCTGGGGCACGGATTTCTCGATCGTCGACGTGCGCACGGGCAAGGTGCTCGGCGCGATGAACGTCGGCTATAAGGGCGACGTGCTATCGATGGAACGCGGCGAATGGGAAGCCGGCGGTTGTCTCGCCCGATTAATCGAGAATAAAAGAGCCTGTGCGCCGGATCCTGGTTGGTAGAGCGCCGTCGCACGAGAACGCCCGTTTTACAGCGGCGGACCTTCGAGTGCGTCTCGCGGATCGATGAGGCGCGGCGGAGTTAAGGCGTCGTCGCTAGCAGAAACGCGCCCAAAGACATAACTTACCTGCGCGTTTTCCCCGACGATGCGCTTCGTTTGCTCGCGCGCCTCTTGAAAAGTCTGCGCTTCAACGATAATGCCGACGAGAAAATGCGTACCCGGCGGAAAAGGCTCATTCATTTGCAGATCTCGAGAACACGGCCGCGAATCAAATTTGCGAATCCGATATCGTCTCGGAGTTTACTATCATTA
>CAXTIY010000291.1:2348-4660 GCA_964244215.1 uncultured bacterium | reverse complement strand
CGAGCGCGCACTTGCGGCTGCGGCCGTAGAAACCCCCTTCGCCGTGCGCTTGCACAAATCGATTCCCGTCGGCGGGGGGCTCGGCGGCGGCTCGAGCGACGCGGCCGCGATCTTGCTTGCGGCGATGGCGGGAACGCTCGGCCCGCGGCCCGATTGCGATTGGATCGAAGCCGCGCGGCGCCTCGGTTCGGACGTGCCGTTCTTTCTCTGCGGTACGGCGGCTCTGGTCGAAGGCGTCGGCGAACGCGTGACGGCGCTCGGCTCGCTTCCGGAGTGGTGGCTCGTCGTGGTGCGCCCGCACGCGGCCGTCGCGACGGCCGACGCGTATCGTCTGCTCGACGGCGCGCGCGAGCGCGGCGAAGGAGCCGCGCAACAGAGCCGGCCGCGCGCGACGAGCGCTTCGCTCGCGGTCGTCGACGCGCTGCAACGCCGCGACTTCGGCGCGTTCGCCGCGGCGCTGCAGAACGATTTTCACGACGTGATCCTCGCCGCATATCCGCAGGTCGCGCGCGCCGATGCGGCGCTACGACGCAGCGGTGCCGAATACGTGCTGCTCTCGGGCTCGGGCTCGTGTCTCTTCGCGGCGTTCGAATCGGAAGCGGCGGCTCGCGCGAGCGCGCGGCGGCTCGCCGTAGAAGATATCGACGCAGCCTTCAGCGTACCGTTGCATCGCGATCCCGCGTGGCGCTAATTTCACGAATAACCGCGATCGTTCTGGCCGGAGGCCCGCACGACGCAATCGCCGCGCTCGCACCGGGTGCGCCGAATAAGGCCTTCGTGCCGATCGCGGGCAAGACGCTCGTCGCGCGTACCATTGCGGCGCTGCGTGCGGCGCCGTCGGTCGGTAAGATTATCGTCGTGGCGCCCGTCGCGCAGCACGCGAATCCGGAATTAGCGCAAGCCGACGAAATGCGTCCCGACGGTCGCACGATGGTCGAGAGCTTGCGCTCCGGCTTGCGCGATGCGGCGCCCGCGGAACTGGTACTCGTCTTCGCTTCGGATTTGCCCGTACTCAGTGCGGTCGCGGTCGAAGAATTTCTGAGTCTCGCCGTCGCAAGCGGCGCCGACGTCGTCTACGCGTGCGTCGAGCGGCGCACGCACGTCGCACGTTATCCCGGCCTGCCGCATACGTGGGCGCGCTTTCGCGATGGCATCTATTGCGGGGCGGGGTGCGTGACTTTACGTCCGCGCGTCTTGCCCGCGCTCGACGGCCTCCTCGGGCGTCTCGGTGCGGCGCGCAAAAATCCGCTTCGCCTCGCTTCGATCTTCGGTGCGCGCGTTTTAGTGCGATACGCGCTAGGTCTATTGACGATCGCTCGCGCGGAACGGCGCGCGAGCGATCTTCTCGGTTGGCGCGCGGCTGCCGCCATCTGTTTGCATCCGGAGATCGCCGTCAACGTCGACGCACTAAGCGACGTCGCGATTGCCGAAAGGCTCGTCGCCGCTTCGGCAGCTGCTGATTAGCTGTGCGAATTCGAGATGACCGACGCGGAGGACGTCTACGACTGTATTACGCCTGCCATCACTCGCTACATGTTCTGGGAGCCGCCGCAGTCATTCGCAGCGTGTAAGGCGAGACGCGAAGCCGTCTTGCGGTCTAGCAAAAAAGCGGTTTGTCGTTCGTCGTGCGGCGGCTCGGCACTATGGAATGCCTTGGAATCGCAAGTCTCGAGCACATTGATGCGTGCTCGCCCGGACTCGGTGTTTGGCTCAAGGAAGCCGCACACGGTAACGGACGGCGGCAAAATCGTTGGAACGCGTACGAGTGCGAAATATGACTCCGTCGTGTACGAAATTCCCTCGGAACAAGGCGCTTAGAGCTGGCGTTTATTCGAGCCAAATCGAGGTTAATTCGGTTAAACCCCGACACGTTGTGTATCGGGATGTGTCTACGCTAGAACTGCGACTTTCTTACGGGGCCGTCCGCCTTAGAGCCCGTTCTCGCGTACGGCTGCCGTTTTCGCAGGTGAAGAACGTTGACCGCCGACTCGGCCCTTCTCGGCAAGAACACGCGAACCGTAGAGATCGCTTAGAAGACCGGGTATATAAATATCCGAGTCGATTGCCGGAAACGTAATCGAATCGCGAGATGGCGAGACTTCGAGGCTCTTTAGCGCATCGGCTTTTGCGTCGGCAATTTCTTCGATTCGGCTCGTCGGTACGGAGAGACGGGTGCCGTCGCGAAACGCGAGTCGAAGATGGAGTACGCCGTCAACCTTCCTGACGTCTGCGTGAACGATCGCGGTCGTCGCATTCGCTATCGCATTTCCACGTTCATTCGCCCGTCGAATGACCTCGGAGGTTATCGGTTC
>CAXTIY010000291.1:0-2248 GCA_964244215.1 uncultured bacterium | reverse complement strand
CTATCGCATTTCCACGTTCATTCGCCCGTCGAATGACCTCGGAGGTTATCGGTTCTAAAACTACTTTACCCATGGCATTTCCCTCAACTTGCGCACGATCGCGCTGTAATGTGTTATACATTACGAAGCCATGAACCGGCCACGTATGCGACACTTTAGTATCGTATCGGTCATACCGGATCGCGCGTCGCCAGACGCCGTTCAATCGGATCGCATCCGAAGATCGCCGTCAACACCGACGCAGATAGCGACGGCGCGACGCCCGAAAATTGGTAACCGCTTCGGCAACTTAGTCGATTAGCGGCGTCCTATTTCCAGCGATTAAAGAGTTCATTCTCGATCCCGAATTGATCGAGCGCTTTGCCGACGGTGTGCGCGACGATGTCGTCGACCGATTGCGGTTTTGCATACATCGCCGGAATCGGCGGTAAGAGAACCGCCCCGATCTCTGCGAGCTGCGTTAGCGTGCGCAGGTGGCCGAGATGCAGCGGCGTTTCACGAACCACGAGCACGAGCTTTCGTTTCTCCTTGAGACAGACGTCGGCCGCGCGCACGAGTAGATTGCCGTTAAGGGAATAGGAAATGGCGGCCGCACTTTTCATCGAGCACGGAATTACGAGCATGCCGTCCGTAATGAACGATCCCGAAGATATTGCGGCCGCGAGATCGTCGTCGCGATGTACGACGTCCGCGAGCGCTTCGAGTTCGGTCGCGATGTGCGACGTCTCGATCTCGAGCGTCCTACGCGCCTGTTGCGTCGCGACGAGATGGATTTCGTAACCGGCATGCGCTCGTAAAGCGCGTAACGCGGCGAACGCGTAAGCGCTCCCGCTCGCGCCCGTAACGCCGACGATCAGTCTACGCACAACGGCAACCACGTTCCGCGGCGAACTGCGGGGTCCCGCACTGTAGAAAGCGAACGGGGACACAGTTCGATGTTCGAATCCATCGCCGTAGTAGACGCCGCCGCACGGGCGAATGTCGACGATATGCCCGCGCGGCGCCTCGTCGCTTTCGTCCATAAGCTCACAACGTACGTCGCCACGCGAGACGAAGCGAGCGCACGGCAAGCGTTTTCATCGCCGTTTGCGGGCGTTCCGAGCGTCGATGCGCGCGCGCTTTGCGTCGCGGCGGGCGAGCGCGCGACGCTCGTCGACACGATCGAACGCGACGCGATTCCCTTCGCGCACGAACACAAGCTCGCGGCCCGTCGCTTCGCGCGGGGCTTACGAGATTTGCTCGCCGCCTATCGGGCGCAGGGGGCGACGGCGACGGAGCACCTGGCGACCATCCGCCTCTCCCTCGGGCTCGAAGACCGCCTCGACGAACGCGAACGAGCGACGTATGCGGGCCTCGTCGCGCTAGCCGAGCGAGCCGACGCCGAGCGTCCTGCAGGCGTCGCTTGGGACGCGAACGCTTTCGCTCGCGCGCTCGAGCGCGCGGCCGCAAACGCGCCCGCGCAACCCCGCGCCGAATTCGAGCGCGTACCTTTACTTCGAAGAGAGCCGGAACCGGAACGCGTGGTGCGCCGCCGCAAAGCGCACTTTAGCGCGTCTTCACTCGCCGCATACGCCGAATGCGAACGGAGATGGTATTACCGTTACGTTTGTTCCGCGGTCGAAGATCCCGGTTCGTCCGCATCGACATACGGCACGGCCTTCCATTGGGCGCTCGAACGGTTCCACGGTGAGTTTCCACGAGCCGACGGTGCGCCCGCGAACGTTCTCGAACGCAAGCTTGAAGGTTATCTCAATACGTCGTTCGAGCGTTATCGTTCCGGCTTCGAAACGAGCGTCGAATACGAGTTGCAACGGCGCCGCGCGCAGCGCACGGGCCGGCGCTATCTCACGTGGTTTTTCGAGCGCGCCCACGCGCATCCGTTCAGTGTAATCGGTACGGAAGCGACCGTCGAACTCGATCTGGACGGCTACCGTTTCATCGGCTATATCGATCGGCTCGATCGCGACGATGCGACTTCCGCCGTTACCGTAGTCGACTACAAGACGGGCAACATCGCCGAAAGCGCGGCCGAGTATCGCTCGAAAGTCGCGCGCTTCGTCGATTTCCAGTTACCGTTCTATTATTGGGCGCGCACGGCGGCGGGCGACCGCGTGACGCGGCTCGCACTCGTGCCGCTCAAGGACGCGGGGCGCGACGTGACGCCGATCGAGCTCGAAGTGGTCCCGTTTGCGGGCCCGCGATCGAGTTCCGATGCGACGGTCGGCACGATCGGCATCGACGAATTGGA
>CAXTIY010000290.1:0-4677 GCA_964244215.1 uncultured bacterium | reverse complement strand
TGGCACCGGCCGTCAGCGGCCAAAACAATTCAAACACCGATGCATCGAAGCTACATGCGGCTCTTTGCAAGAGCGCATCTGGAGATTTCAGCTCATACCAGCGCTGTGCCCAGTGCACGAGGTTTACGACGCTATGATGTTCAATCAGCACTCCCTTTGGTTGTCCGGTTGAACCTGAAGTGTAGATCATGTACGCCAGATCATCCGAAGTCAGCGACGCGCGGTCAGGATTGCGATCGGCCTCCAATTGCCAGCTCGATTCGTCAGCCGATAAGTCGATCACGTTAGCGTTTGCACCGTTGAGCAGTGATCGCGTTTCGGCAGATACGTCGGAATGCGTGAGGACGACGTTCGAGTCGCTGTCCTCGAGCATGTATCGGAGGCGTTCAGGCGGGTAGCTTGGATCCAGTGGCACATACGCGCCGCCGGCTTTCAGAACAGCGAGGATTGCGATGACTAAGTCGAAGCTGCGTTCTAGACAAAGTGCAACTAGGCGGTCGGGCCCGATGTCGAAACGACGAAGGTAATGTGCGAGGCGATTAGCACGCTCATTGAGCTCGAGAAACGTTATGCTGGCGTCCTCATAAACGGCTGCTATCGACTCGGGACTATTTTCGGCGTGGTCCTCAAAGAGTTCATGAATGCAACGATGAGAAAAATCTGCTTGCGCGGGCGCACTGCGCTCATTCATCGACACGCCTTCCGGGATGAAAGCAATCTCAGTATGCTACAAGGGCCACGGGTATCCGTGTTTACAGCCGACTCATTGGTATCGCAATTTCACGTACGCCGCCTCCAACGCGCGCGAGGCGGTATGCCATGCTTTCCGGGCGCGCGCTCACGGCACGATACAATTTTGAGTTAACGAAATGCAATCCAACACCCTCGTCCGCCGCGTAACCGGCAGCGATCGAGGCAGTGCGCATTAGCCGACGGTACGCTGGGCGACGCTCTTCCTCGGTATCGTAGTGCGGGCAATTGCTGCCCGGCAAGAAGCCCAAGCATTCGAGCCGTGTGAGGCTTCCGCTGGTCGAGTCGGTCACGCCCTCTTGAAACCAACAGATCGAGCCCGCACTTGATCCGGACAACACGATGCCGCGTTCCCAGGCCTCTCTGAGAATGGTATCGAGAGCATACTCGCGCCAAACGGCGAGCATGCTCTTTGTATTGCCGCCGCCCACGTAGATCACATCGTTGGAAAAAACGAAGTCGCGAAGATCTGCCGGAGCGCGGCGAAAGAGGCCGAGATGCGATAATGCCGGCGTCAGCCGCGAATACGTCTGATAGAAGCGCAGAATGCAGGCTTCGGAGTCCCCGCGCGCCGTTGGGACGAAGGCAACGCGCGGCCGGCTTTTTCCGCTGACCTCGAGAATGTACTTTTCGAGACGGATGTTACTGCTCTCCGGCAGGAGGTCACCGCCGCCAATTGCGATGATGTGGCGCTCGCCCTCCGCGGGCGTCCCTTTAGCTGGTGTTCCCATATACGGCCTCTTCGAGTAACCGCGGAAAATTCCGTAGTTCGCGGACGACTTCAGAGACCGAGTAACTACACGCGAGCAGCGACCGTTGGTCATCGCACTCTGCGTAAGCTCGGAAGAACTCGAGCGATGAGAATTCGCGTTCCGTCCAATTTTGCCGCACTCGTCCTCATCGGACAGTGATCTATGTCGCTGCCAGTACCCAGATGACAACCCGCCGCCGTGCGTCATTACGCTGACTCTGCTAAGGCACCGCAGAAATCGGAAAATACATCGAAATGGGGCATTTGATCAGTGAACGGTGTAGCCTTAGCAGCAGCCGCTGCCGTCCGAGGCGTCTCAGGGGCCCCCGATTTCCCTGCGAGCGGCCGCCGCCTTCTCCACGTCCGCCTCGTCATCAGCTGCAGCAGTGGGCGACGCAAGGCAATGACCGCGCGAGCTGATGCTCCGCACGCGACGCCGGATCGTCGAGATCGCTCATGCGATGATAGCACGCGATCGATTCAAACCTCGGCCGTGTTGCGGAGTTCCGAGTAGCTTTCGCGACCATGCTCACGTCCACTATGACACGTTCCGCTTCTTTGGCTCCAGTTCACCGAGCTTGAGAACCGATGACGACACAAAATCGGTATACGAATCCGCGTATCAAATGGCTCGAGCTCTGGCCTATACAAAGTGACGATCAGCTTAAAGTAGAAAGGGACGGCGGATTCCCGAGCCAACGCTGAACTGGCCTACTTTCGCGAAAAGTGTGACACGCGAAAGCGGTCCGCTGCGAACGTATCCGAGCCCTATACTGAAACAAGAGATGGAAAGACGTGTTTGCGTCGAGGTCAATAATGCTACGGTGCAATACCATTAGCCTGATACCGTTGGAGAATGAAAGCGTCGAAGAGGCCTTTCTGAAAAGGGTCCGGGTAACAAACCTCGGCGGCTTAAATGTTGTGCCTGTTCCTAAGCGGGGCGTCTTGTTCCGCAAGTTCACTGCTCTGCTTTCGAAAACGGGCGTCGAGTTTCAAGTTTTAAGCGCTGCGCAGGCATTGGCTTTTCAAACCGATTTAAATTACGATAACGTACTTTATCGCAGGCCGAAGTGCATAATTTATGGACCTAATGTTCCCGAGTCGCTGGTTCGCTTAGCGGCGTGGCTGTGTGATGCTCAGCCCATTCAGCTTGACGATCCCCGGGCATACAGTTCCGCCTTAGAAAACGGTTCTGCAATTATTTTGTTCAGCCCGATTTCAAATAGCGACGGTGTACTTCGAGCGTTCGCAAGCAGCTTATCGAACACCGGCATCGCCGTTGGTTTTATTTCGATCCCAGACGAGTTGCTTGGTCGCTTCTCTCTCCTCAAGGCTTTGGTCGTCACCGACCCGCAGTTGCCATCTCAACATGCAATTATTAGTCACATGTACGAAGTTGGCTCTGGTACAAGAAAGCGGCCATCTTGGCTTATCGATGATCACCATAATGAAGGCCTCCTGACAAGAAGGAATGGAGCGCTGATCGTCGCCGGTCATTCGAATGCACTCGACGCAGACATCGCTGAGAGCCTTATTTTGTGCTCACGTGAAACGTCACAGTTCCGTAATCGAAAACACGACCGCGTCTTCTCGTGTTTTACGGACGGAAAGTGCTTCCGTCAGCCCGCATTCGGTCGGTCGCCGTTGTCCAGGAAAGGTCTCGTTTCTATAGATCGCTGTAATGCCACGATTTTGGTGCTGATGGGCTGCAACGTTATCACGCTCGATGACCTGCCATTTCGGCAAGAGCGAGGGTTGGCATTCTCTGCATTCACTAGCAGCGCAATCGCGATGATATTCCCGATTGGGGTGGTGGGTCTATCATACTGGCTGCCGTTATTCTGCTTAGCTGCATTGGCGGAAGGTAATAGCTTAGGAAAAGCGGTCGCGCAGCTGAATGTAGCTTACAATTTTAACATGCTGAAAGCCTCGCACCCAGAAAGTTTCACGCCGTTTTTGTTGTTCGGAAATCCAGATGCAAGGCTGAAATTCGATGAGGTCCCATTCGCGAACGACACGTTTGGCGATAAGCTGGGCCCTAAGGCCTTAAAGCTGCCCAGCAGCGAGGGGTTTGGTCGCTTACAAATCGCGGCCGAATCAGCTGAATCCTTATTATTTAACGGCGGCGGTGATCGTTGGCTTCACGGGCAACTTTTGAAGACACGGAGCGAGAGTTCCGAACTCTACCTATGGTATGGACCGCAACAGCCTGGAATCGCGGCGGCCGATCGTATCGCGATTGTCAGCGCGCCATACAAGAGGCGCGCTTTGGTTAAACAGCTGGAGGTGATTTGTAACGCTTTGCCATTCTGGTTAGCGCTTTTGTCTAGCTATGCGACAACCCTCAGCGGGCGGGGCCACCAAGTCGACATTCAGGCTAATATCGCTTCGATCTGTCGCGCTATGCCGCAACTCCTTAGCTCTGTTTCGAACCTAGCAAACCCCGAAATTGTAGTCGTACCACATCAACAACAATTTGAAGATTGTGTCGCACAAATCCGCGGTTTGCACGAGAATCTTTTAGCGCCGTCGCTCGAGGGCATAGCGATTCATGCTGGGCCAGATCTTTCTAATAAATGGCATCAGTTTTACCACCTTGCGAGTTCGAGCAAGGACTCCGTTTGTGTCTGCGGTTGCAAAGATACGGTAGCCTGGCACTATTTGCCACCACCTTCGCTTGAGACAAAGCGCGTCCTGTACTGTTGTGACTCATGTGGGGTAACCGGAGAAGATGATGGTCAGCACAAACTGATCGTGAAGGCCTGGCCACATTTAGCTAAGGCTGGATCGACCGTGACTTGTCAAATACTCATTGAGGCTCCCGTAAATATCGAAGTGTCTTGCGTAACCGTGCTAATCCTCGGGGCGCGCCTGCGAGACGCCGTGGTTCGAAGCTCCCGTCATTATGTTCGCGACGGAGACCTTACAAGATCGTTTCCATTGTCCTTAGTGCTGCCTGGCGATTTAACGCCTGGAATGTATCAGCTTTCCGCCGTCGCTGTCATAAACGGGGTTCCAGCTATTCGTCGATACTCGATTTTGGTATCGGTCAAGTAGTTCTGATTTGCGATGCAATCCAACCTAAGCCGTAAAACGCGATTGCCAACATACGCGCCTGCGACACGAAAAGAACTGGTCGACCTCAAGGTTAATGCGTGCTTTCGACTTATGGTTTC
>CAXTIY010000289.1:0-4703 GCA_964244215.1 uncultured bacterium | reverse complement strand
GGCAGGTTCCGCGCCGAGCGAGCGCGAGCGGATCGTCGCCCCGCCCGCCTTCGCGTAACCAGCCCGCATACTCGGCCACGTTTCGCTCGCTGACGCCCGTTTGTACCGCGACGAAGCGCGCGGCGCCCGCGCCGAACCACGGCGCCCGCATGTACTGGTCGAGTTCGCCGATCGTCTCTTCGGGCCGTACGAGCACGCCCGAGAAATCGACGGCATAACTATCGGAGGTCTGCATGCCGTACGGCTGCCAAAATGAGGCGTCGATCGGCGGACGTTCGCGGTGCATGTCGACCACGACGAGCTGTACGCCGCCCTCCGTTTTGGCGGTTATCATCGCACCGCCGACTCGGCCGGCGCCCGAGCAAAAGGTCTTGCGCCCGGCAAGTCGCAAGCCGGCGGGCCCCGCGCTTGCGACGCGGACGCCATCGGCCGGCTCCGTATTCCACACACCGAATAAGCGGCCGAGCTCGACATCCCGTTCGGCCGCGAGCCGTTGCTCGCCCGTGCCGCAGCGCGCGATGAGCTGTAGGGCGTTCACGTGGCCCTCGTAGAGCCGGCCGAACGCGAGATCGCGGTAGCCCGCCGCTCGCAAAAGTCGCGTTTCGTCCGCTCTGCCGGCGCACGGGGTTCCGTCGCGCCGAGCGAGCCCCGAACGCAAGACGCTCGGGCTAGCGAGGTCGAAGGCTGGGTCGCCGAGGGCGATGCTCTGCGCGATATCGTCCGGCGTTAACGCGATGCGGTTAAGAACTTTCTGCAGTCTCCGTTTCAGCAACGCTCTTCGGTGCTGGGGGGCGCGCGCCTATGGAATCGCGCTGCACGAGGACGATGCCGGAAGCGACGGCGAGAAGTCCGAGCAGGTCGTGCCATGCGATTCGTTCGTGGAGCAAGAGCGCCGAAAGCCCGAGCCCGAAGGCCGGCGTGAGGAAATAGTAGGCGCTCACGCGGCTCGCTTCGCCGCGCGCTAGTAGCCAAAACCATAACAGCGTCGTTCCGATGCTCAGCACCACCACGAGGTACGCGAGGGCGCCGAATAGCGCGCCGCTCGCGTGCACGTGCGGTGCGCCTTCCAGCAGATAGGCGACGGGGATAAGAGCGGCGCTTGCGGCGAGCAGTTGAAGCGCCGAGAGTGCGATGAGATCGATGCCGGTCGCGTAGCGTTTGTAGAGCACCGTCGATGCGACGCTCGCGCAGACGCCGGCGAAGGCGAACAGCACGTCGTGCGTCGTGGCGGTGCCGCTGCCCGAACGGAAAGCGACGATCGCGAGAACGCCGCCGAAGCCGAGCGCGAGCCCGGCGGCTTTGCGCGCGTCGAGCCGTTCGCCGAGGGCCCGCGGCGCGACGACTGCGAGTACGAGCGGGTTCAGACTCGCTACGATCGCGCCCATCCCCGACGCCAGATGCCGCAACGCGACATACGTGAAGCCGAGGTAGAGCGCGTTTGCGAAAATGCCGAGGAGGGCCGCGACCGAGTACGCGCGCAGCGTGCGCGGGAACGGGCGCCGTAGCGCGAGGGCGAGCACGGCGAGCACGAGGCCCGCGATCGCGAAACGTACGACGAGAAACCAAAGCGGCGGACTCTGCGTCGAGGCGATCTTACTCGGCACGTATGCGGAGGCCCAAAGAAAGACGAAGAAGATCGCGACGAGCGTTCCGCGCGGCAACACTCGGGCGTCTGTTCTGCCGTCGCGCATCGCTTCCGCCTCGCGGCATGCGGCCCAGGTCGCACCTTCCGAATAACCGAACGCGAGGGCTACGTTGAGCGCCTTACTCGTCCGCGGCGGTCGCGTTATCGATCCATCGCAATCGCTCGACGCCGTATGCGACGTGCTGTTGCAGGGCGGTATCGTCGTGGAGATCGGAGAGCATCTCGCCGCACCGGGCGCGCGCGAATTCGATGCGACGGGAACGGTCGTGGCTCCCGGATTCATCGACATGCACGTCCATCTGCGCGAGCCCGGGCAAACGCACAAGGAGACGATTGCGACCGGCAGTGCCGCGGCCGTCGCGGGCGGCTTTACGGCGGTCGCCTGTATGCCCAACACGGAACCCGCGCTCGATTCGCCCGCTCTCGTGGCCGAAGTGCGGCGGCTCGCGGAGCGGGCCGGCCTCGCGCGCGTCTATCCGATCGCCGCGATCACGCGCGGCCGGGCGGGAGCAGAGCTCGCCCCATATTGGCGCCTGCACGACGCGGGCGCCGTCGCGTTCAGCGACGACGGTTTCCCCGTCGCAAATCCGCACGTGCTGCGTCAAGCGGCTCTGTACGCGCGCGACGTGCCGGGCACGTTCATCTCGCATTGCGAAGACGGCGCGCTCCGCGGCGAAGCCGTGATGAACGAGGGCGCGCGCAGCTTCGAACTCGGGCTCGCGGGAGCGCCCGGTCTCGCCGAAGACGTGAACGTCGCGCGCGACGTGTTAATCTGCGGTGACACGCAGAAGCCGTTTCATATCGCGCACCTCTCGACGGCGATGAGCGTGGAGCTACTGCGCTTCGGCCGGGCGCAGGGCATCGCCGTAACGTGCGAAGTGACGCCGCACCACCTCTGTCTCGACGACGCCCGCTTCGACCGCTTCCGCGCGGACGCGAAAGTTAATCCGCCGTTACGCCGCGAGAGCGACGTGAAGGCGCTCCGCGAAGCCGTGCGCGACGGCACGATCGACGTGTTCGCAACCGACCACGCGCCACACACGCGCGAAGAGAAGGCGCAGCTCTTGGCGGACGCTCCGGTCGGTTTTTCGGGGCTCGAGATCGCACTCGGCGCGTACGCATCGGCGCTACCGGATTTGCCGCTCGGCCGATTCGTCTCGCTGCTCTCGACCAATCCCGCGCGCATACTCGGTATTCCCGGCGGTACCCTGCTCGTCGGTGCGCCCGCGGATCTTACGGTGTTTGCCGACCGCCCGTGGCGCGTCGATGCGTCGAAGTTTTATTCGCTCGGCAAGAATACGCCCTTCGACGGAACGACACTGCCGCGGCGCGCGCTCGCGACCATCGTCGGCGGCGAACTCGTCATGGAGTACGGTGACGTTCGGATGCGTAAACCCGTTAAGGCGTAGATGGGCTCGAACAGGTGGAACGCTAACCTGCGCTTCCTTTTCGCGTTTTGCGTGCTGCAGCTCGGCGCGTCGCCGAGCGAGCTCTCTACTCGGGCTTCCGCTCTGCCGTCGGCCGACGCGATCTTCGCCTCGGCGAAAGGCGTCTGGCGCGCGCGAAGCGATCCACCGTTCGTGCGTTATAGCTTACTCGAACGCTATACGTGGCGTCAGCGCGTGCACGACAATTGGTGGCATGCCGCATATCGCGATCGAGATCGCCGGCTCGCGCTCGTGCGGATCATCATCCCCGAGCAAGAAGCGGCGCGGATGCGAGGTACGTCGATCGGATTAAATCTGCGCATTCACAACGGTGCGGCGCATGGCGATACGCTCGATACGAATCCGGATGCCGACGCCTTCCCCATTCTCGATCCGAGCATCGACCCGAACGCTTCCTTCGGCTTATCCCGCAAAGAAGCGCAAGCGGCGCTGACGGGCGCTAATCGCTACGGCGTTACGGTGCCGTCGCTTCCCGAGCCCTCACCCGGCGCGTCCCGCGCACCCGCGACGGCTGCGACGTTCGAGCCGGAGGGCACGCCGGTTCCGGGCGAACTAGCGACCGAGAAGCCGTTACGCGAACTCGTGCGCGTCGAAGCGGTCGCGCGCGATTACGCGATCGCACTCGCGGGCGTCGAGCGCGTGCGAGAAGAAGACGCGTACCATCTCACGCTCGTCCCGCTGCGCGAACCGCGCATGAATCGCTTGCGCGATCTATGGGTGAAGACGAGTAATTATGAAACGATGAAGCTGACGGTCGACGGTCTCTTCAGCGGTCGCCCCTACGAAGATGCTCGCTGGACGGTTACGTTCGTCGACTTCGGCGGCCTCGCATACGTACAACAGATCCGATCGGACGAGACGTTGCGTTTCGGCGTCGACCGCTACGTCGGCGGCCTCGAGTACGACTTCGTCGACTATTCGTTTCCGGCGGCGATGTCGCCGATGGAGTTCGACAGATTGCTCTAGCGATCTGCCGGAATCTGACGCTGCGACGAACCGCGATTTTCGACCAGCGGAGTGACGAAAGTCTTTCGAGCGGCCCACGTCGTGCCGTCGGCGTAGGCGACGGCAACGACTTTGCATGCCATAGGGGTCGGCCCGAAAATGCGTCGGCCGGGAATGACGCTCGTCCGTAAACGGATCGTGTGCGACGAGAAAGCCGGCAGACGCCGTTCGTCGTCGAAGCCACCACCCGTCTCATCGTCGTGAATCGGAACCGCAGCTTCTCGCCACGGTTGAGAGCCGATGCGGGTCGCGATAATGTCACGCTTCGTTACGCTCTTTACGACGAACGTGTAGGTCACCACAAAGCCTCGCCCGGATGGATCCGATGCGATAGAACAGCGCGAGAGGATGGCCGGCGCGGGGTCCGTTTTGCCACAACCGGGCGCCGTCATCAGCACCAGCGTTAGGATGCAGCCCATCACGTTACGAATCGGCATTACGTCCGAGGCGTTCTAGATCGGCTACGTCTTTCGCCCGACCGCTCGACTTCTTTCGTATCAAGTCGACCCGTCCGATCACCGCAACGGGCGTCATCACCGATTAACGAGTCGATACGATTCGGCCAAGCTTCATCGAAGCTTACGCCGTCGATACCTGTCAAAATG
>CAXTIY010000288.1:0-4731 GCA_964244215.1 uncultured bacterium | reverse complement strand
GCCGGCATCGTTCTCTCCATCATGATCTTGCCGACCGTCATTTCGCTTTCCGAAGATGCGCTACGCTCCGTACCCGCAGCGCTGCGCGAAGGGTCGGCCGCGCTCGGTGCCACGCGCTGGGAAACGATCTCGCGCGTGCTCGTGCCGGCCGCCAGCAGCGGCATTGCGGTCGCGGTCATTCTCGGGGTGGCGCGCGCGATCGGTGAGACGCTCGCGGTACAACTCGTGCTCGGAAATGCGAACGTAATACCGCATTCGCTCTTCACGCCGGCCGCGGCACTCACTTCGGAGATCGTCATGGATATGGGCGATGCACCCGATGGCTCTCCCTTGCAGCACGCGCTGTTCTCGATGGCGTTTTTGCTATTGCTGATTGCGATGGCGCTTATCGTACTGATTCGCGTCGCACTACGGAAGCGCACGTAGTGGCGCAAGCAACGCTCGCGCAGCCCGTCCAACCCGTCGAGCCACTCGCGCAGCGACTCGTGGCCGGACGTGCCCGTTCCCGCCGATTGCTCGATACGTTCGCAACGATCGGGCTGTGGGGTGCAGCTAGCGCGATCGTGCTGCTGCTGTTGGCGTTCATGCTCTACATTTTCGTCCAGGGCATCGGCGAAATATCGTGGCATTTCTTAACGGCTTCTCCCTCGGCGGCGGCCGCGGGCGGCGGCGTCGGACCCGAGATTTTCAACTCGTTCTACATTTTAATATTAACGCTGATCTTCACGGTTCCGATCGCGGTCGCGGCGGGTGTCTATCTACAAGAATACGCGTTACCCGGCCGCTTTCGGACACTCGTGCAGTTCAGCGCCGAATCGCTCGCTACCGTGCCGTCGATCGTCATGGGCCTCTTCGGATTACTGGTCTTCGTACAGACGTTTCATTGGCACTTTACCGCGCTCGGCGGCGCGCTTACGTTGACGCTGCTCAATCTGCCGGCGCTCATGCGCGTGACGCAACAAGCTCTCGAAAGCGTGCCTCCAACCTTCTCCGAGGCATCGATGGCGCTTGGAGCGACCAAGTGGCAAACGGTCTTGCGCGCGATTCTGCCGAGCGCCATCGGCCCGCTGACGACGGGTATCGTGCTCGTTTCCGGTCGCATCTTCGGTGAAACGGCGGCGCTCGTCTTTACAGCCGGCGCTTCGGTCTCGTACGGGAGAAGCGCCTACGATCTCAATCCCTTTCATACCGCAGAAACGCTCGCGGTGCATCTGTGGTCGATCCATCGCGAAGCCTTGGTGCCCGATGCCGATCGAGTGGCCAACGGCTCGGCACTCGTCTTACTCGTTATGGTTCTCGTCTTCAACATCGTCGCGCGGGTCCTCGGTCGTCAACTGACGATGCGGATGACCGGGAAAGTCTAATGCTCGAAGCACAGAACGCCGTCGTACCTCCCGTTCTCGGCAATAAGCTAAAAGTCGAAGACCTCAACGTTTTTTACGGCTCGTTTCAAGCGATGAAGCGCGCGTTTCTAGACGTGCCGGATCGGCGCGTCATGGCGCTGATCGGCCCCTCGGGTTGCGGAAAATCGACGTTTTTGCGCGCGCTCAATCGCATGCACGATCTCACTCCGGGGACGCGGGTCGAAGGCAAGGTCACCCTCGACGGCGTCGATATCTACGCGCCGTCGATCGATCCCGTCTCCGTGCGTTCGCGCATCGGCATGGTATTTCAGCGTCCGAACCCGTTCCCGAAATCGATCTTCGAAAACGTCGTCTACGGGCCGAAGATTCATGGCGAAAAGAGTCGTAAACGCTTGCTCGAGATCTGTGAGAAGAGCTTACGCGCCGCCGCACTTTGGGATGAGGCCAAAGACCGGCTCCATCGCTCGGCGCTCGATCTTTCGGGCGGCCAGCAGCAGCGGCTTTGCATCGCTCGGGTGCTCGCCGTCGAACCGGAAGTAATTCTGATGGACGAACCGGCCTCGGCGCTCGATCCGATCGCGACTTCGAAGATCGAAGATCTCATCGGAGAACTTAAACGGGATTATACCGTCGTGATCGTAACGCACTCGATGCAGCAAGCGGCTCGCATCTCGGATTTCACGTCGTTCTTTTTGCTCGGCGAACTGATGGAAGTCGGCACGACTTCCGAGATTTTCACGCGTCCCAAGAATAAGCGTACCGAAGATTACATTACGGGGCGCTACGGCTAGGCATTTTCTCGTCGCTGCTAGTCGGTCCTATAAGCGACTACATGATATCGATTTCATTTCGGACGCATGCATGCGATAATCTCGGTCCGCAACCGCCCTACTCGCGGAACGAGGATTAGCCGATGGCGCAACGCGACTACACCTTCGACTCGGATACGCTCGCTTCTATCGTCGCACACACGATGTACCGGCTGACGTGTGAGAACGGCGAATCGCTCGGCACGCTCGGGGAACCCGCGCCGCCGCTCACCGATACGATGACGAACGTGTTATTGGAACAAACCGCGCTCGCGTTCTCGGTGAAGCCGATCGTCGCGGAGAAGCTTAATGCGGGGCTCGTGGCGCTCGCCGCATATACTGGCTTCGAGTTCGCACTACGCTGCGTCGCGGCGGTCATTCCGGCGCCGCTTGCGGATCATCGGTCTGCGTTCCGACGGGCCGCGCGCGAAAGCGTCGGTATGCTCGTGGAATGTATCGAACGCGGCACGGTCGTGGGAGATCGGGCGAGGGCGGAACGGCCGGCGAGCGGCAAACTCGCGAACGTTCGTGCGATTCGCGAAACGTAGGGTTACCAGCTTTCGTCCGGGTCTCGAAGCCAAGCTTCGTTCGTGAGCGAGGCGAGAACCGCGTCTTTCCAAGCGTTGTCGAGATAGAGATAGTCGCGCGCGTAACCTTCGATGACGAAGCCGAGTTTGCGCAACACGCGGCCGCTGCGTTCGTTCACCGGCTGGTAACTCGTTTCGACGCGATGCAGCTTTAAGGTCGTAAATGCGAAATCGACGACGGCGCGCGCGCTTTCCGTAGCGAAGCCTCGCCCTTCTTGCGCCGCGTCGACCGAATAGCCGAGAATTGCCGACTGGCTTATGCCGCGCCGAACGTTCCACAGGTTGACGCTCGCCACGATCGCGCTACGCTCTTTCTCCAAAGCAACGAAGCGGACGCTTTCGCCCGCCGCTGCGAACGTTAGACTCGTCGCGATCTCGCGCGCCTGATACTCCGGCGTATAGGCGCCTGGCTCGGCTGTGGGCTCCCACCGTTCGAGGTGAGTCCGATTGCGCAAACGGTATGCGAGATACTCGGCCGCGTGATTCGGCGCTAGCTCTTCGAGCCGTAGACGTTCGGTCTCCAGGTTGCGACCGGACACCACTTGCGGGATACGTTGAATGGCCACGGCGTGAAGTTCGGCGGCACCGCAGAATCCGTCCTGGCCTGGCGGCTCGGGACGAATGTATCAAAAGTCGAACGTGGCGTCGCTCCGGAAGCCGAAACGTTTCGCATGCAGACGCCTGAGGTAACCGACGTCGCGGCTATTCCGACGATCGATCTCACCGGCTTTCGCTCGGGTGGGCGCGGCGAGATCGAACGCGTCGCGAGAGATCGGCGCTGCCGCGCGCGGTATCGGTTTCTTCACGATCGTCAATCACGGCATACCGATCGAACTCGTCGATGCTGCCTTCGCCGAAGCACGGACGTTCTTCGCGCTGCCCACGGTAGAGAAGATGCGCGTCTCGGTGACGCATTCGAAAGACTACCGCGGTTACGTCCGCATCGGCGAAGAGACGCTCGATCCGACCAAGGCCCCCGACGTCAAAGAATGCTTCAACGCCGGGCCCGATCTTTCGGCGGACGATCCGGACGTCGTTTCTGGTAAACCGTTTGCGGCGGTCAATCAGTGGCCCGCGTCCGCTTCCTTCAAGGCGACGCTCAAGGCGTATCACGTTGCGAATTTGGAAATGGTCGTCGCCTTGCATCGGGCGTTTGCAATCGACCTCGGCATCGAAGAAGACTACTTCGACGCCCGGTTCTCGCGAGCCGTCGGCATCATGCGCTTATTGCGCTATCCACCGCACCCCGGCACCTTCGACGGCAGTACCTACGGTGCGGGCGCGCATTCCGATTACGGAAATCTCACCTTACTCGCACAAGACGAAACCGAAGGGCTCGAAGTTCGCGCGCGCGACGGTACCTGGATCTCCGTTCCTCCGACGCCGGGTGCCTTCGTTTGCAACATCGGCGATTGCTTGATGCGCTGGAGCAACGATGTGTACGTCTCGACGCCGCACCGCGTGGTGAACCGTTCGCCGCGCGAGCGATTCTCGATCGCATATTTCGGCGATCCCAACGCCGACGCGCTCGTCGCGTGTCTACCGACGTGTCTGCCCGCGGGCGACGTGCCGAAATACGCGCCGATTACCTACGGTGAATATCTGCGTTCGCGTTACGACGCGACGTATACGGTCGCTCCGGCTTCGTGAGCTTCGCCCTCGAGGACTGTCGCGCGAGCATCGTCGAGCACGGCGTGCCGGCGGAGCGGCAGACGATGTCCGCAGAAAAAGTGTTCTGGAGTCACTTCTGTACGAACCTCGCACCGGTCACATGGGTACTCGGCGCGCTCGTAATCGGGATCGGGCTCGATTTCCGGACGGGACTCGTCGCGCTCGTCATCGGGAACGTGCTCGGAGCGTTACCGGTCGGCTTGAACGCGACGATCGGGCCGCGCACGGGCCTGACGCAGATCGAGATCTCGCGCTTCGCTTTCGGGCGGGTCGGGACGCGTTTACCGGCCACGCTTAACT
>CAXTIY010000287.1:0-4781 GCA_964244215.1 uncultured bacterium | reverse complement strand
GATGGCTTGCTGCGCCTCGTGGCAGTAGGCTTTTGGGGAGGTCGGCGGAGTTGATCCGATGACTGGATCTTACGTCGTTTGCAAGCAGCGATATCGTTGCGTCGTGCGTGATCGATTTTTCGTGGACGTGATCGGCTTGGTTTTACATATTTATGCGGTCGCCATCGGAGGTAACGGGATCGGTGGGCTCGACATGCCATGCCTCAAGGGCCGGATTAGCGATGAGCGCGTCCGCTAGCGCTTGCGGTCCGCCTACGAGCGTCGCGTACAGGTCAATTTCCGATCCAACACACCAGGCATGGTCTTGGGGCCAAAACAGGTTCGGTGACTGCGGGAAGATACTACCGCCGGGCGACCAGTCGGCGTCAATTGCCGCTTCGAGCGGACCCTCGAAGAGCAGGTACTCGCGATAAGGAAGACTCACGCGGGGTGCGGCCGCAAAGTCGTACCGATTCGTGGCTTCCGGCAGCGAAGCCGTTGGGGTGTGGCCCGCAGCATACGCGATCACGGATGCCGTGCTGCCGTGTTCCCAGCCGTACCCGTCCCACAGGCAAAACCAGCATGCGTTGCTCGCCGTGGTGTACTTGCTTAGGGTAGAGCATAGCTCGCGCATCAAATGTGGCACTAGGTTGCCGGCGAGTGGTTCTTGCCCGTCCCACGGCTGGGGCCCGCGGCCGTGGTTCGGCAGGGGTTCGATAATGCGGTGAAATTCTGCTAAGCGATGCATCGTGCGGCCGGACCAGGCCGCGATTTGTGCCCAGCTGACTAAACCGCCGCTGTGCGATGTCGCAGGATGCAGGATGCGAACGTACGCGGGAAATCCGTTAGGGACTACACCGGTCACCGAGCCATAGCTGCCAATTCGCGGCATTAGCCAATCGCTCTCGAACAGGCGCTTTGATGGACTCAAGTGGTGCATGTGGCTGCCTCGCGCAAAAAAGAGGTCGCCGGATCCCACGACCGACGACCCTCCGAAGGTTGACTTACCGATGAGAGATTAGCACACGATGTATTCGGCGGGACTGTAGAACTCCGCTCCGCCCCAGTTCGAAGCCGGCGGGACGAAGGCGGGCGGGAAGATGACGTACCCGACGTCGCCACCTTGGTAAACGCCCGGCAAGAGGCAAACCGCCGCAGCGTTGGTCGAGACGTATAGTTTACCGCTGTTGGAAGCATAGTTCGACGCGGTTAGATATTCGTTGAGGTACAGGCCGACGCCGATTTCGAGAAATGTAACGGGGGCCGTGCATAGGATCGAGCCGGTGACGTTGACACTTCCCGGGTTGTGACCGGAGTCGTGCGGATAATTGATTTTTATCGTGCACGCAATTGTTCCGACGCCAGCCGGCTTGATGACCGTTGCGCGAGCGCCGCCAAAGCCGAGAGTCGTCTGAGTGCTGCCGCCTGATAGCGAGAACGTTTGCGCTTGCGTTTCGCCGGTGGGTGCAACGGTGACTCGAACGTTGCCGATCGGTGTTGCTACACCCGGCTGCACTCGGACGTTTGGACTGAGTTTGCGCACCAGCGCCGCGGCGTGCCCGTCATTCGGGATAGCCGACGATGACTGTGCGAGTGCAGGTGCAATGGGCGTAATCACACCACTACTCAGCACCATCGCGACGACGCCGACATGTTGAATCCAAGGAAGCATAGATATTCCTTTTAGTGAATACGTAAAAATTCAGATGTGACTTAAGAAACGAAGCCGTTTCGGAAAACGGCCACTAACTCGGGTACCGAAGCTACAAAAAGTTAGCACACTATAGCTGGGGTTGCAATGCGACAAATGGTTAAGAGTGAAGTTGGAGTCACATCGTGAAGATCGCCTTTCACCGTAAGCGTCACTTCTTTCTCGACCTCGAATCCGCGAGACTGAAAGAGCGCTTAACGGCGCACGAATATTACGATTGGTTCGCGGGCGAAGAGGCGCCCGCGAATGACCTCGACGTCGCGATCGTCGTAGGGCCGTTCGATAAACGCGCGATTGCGGAGCAGTCGCAGCTTTTCTTCATACAGACGGCGAGTGCCGGATACGAAGGTGTCGATCTCGATGCGGCGACCGAGTCCGGCATCTGGGTGTCGTTCGCTCCGGCAGGCGAAACGGGCAACGCGATTTCCGTCGCGGAGCTTGCCGTCATGCTGATGATCGGCGCATCCCGGCGGCTGAACCGGGCGCTCGCCTCCGTTCGCAGACACGAGCTGCGGACGGACCACCTAGCGACGGCCCTGTACGGAAAAACGGCGTGCATCGTCGGCCTCGGTTCCATAGGTGGGGCGCTCGCCCGTTGCCTCGCATCCTTCGGTATGACGCTTCGTGGCACGGACGAACATCCCGAGCGCGCGCCGCACGATGTCGACGCCTTTCCGACGGCAAAGTTGCACGACGCCGTGCACGATGCCGATTACGTGATCGTGTGCGCCCCCGGTAGCAAGGCCAACGAGAATCTCATCGACGCCGCAATGCTCGCATCGATGAAAGATGGTGCGATCGTGATCAATGTATCTCGCGGAACGCTCGTCGACGAAGACGCCTTGGCCGCCGCGCTGGAAAGCGGTCATATCGCCGCCGCCGGCCTCGACGTCCTCAAAGTAGAACCAGCCGATCCTCGCAATCCGCTGCTCGCGTACCCGCAGGCGCTCATCACTCCGCACATTGCCGGCGCGACCGACGTCATGCTCGCCGGCACGCTCGACTATCTAGCTCGCGTCATAGACGATCTCGCAGCGGGCAAGAAGCCGCAGTCGGTGCTTAACGCCCCCGCGAATCCTCGGCGAGCGCTGTCGTAGAGGAGCTTCGCCATGGTCGATAATTCCGAGATACCGATAGATTACGTCCGACGTCTCGCGTTCATACGCGAAGAAACCCGTTTTGAGATCGGGCTACTTCACGATCGGATAAATGCTCTAATTAGCGCCGAAGCATTCTTGACGATCGCCTTTACCATGGCGATGAGCAACTCCAATACTCACTGGGGCGCGACGTTTTCCACGCTGGTTCCACCGATCTTATCGCTACTCGGTTTCGTACTTGCCGTTCTCGCATGGCCCGGGGTGGACTCTAGTTACAAAATCTTGGTCGAGTGGAACGTGCAGCAGCTTGCATTGATGCATGGGAATCCCCGTATGACCGAGGTGATGTGGCGGGTCGATGCGCTTGGAAGCGGTAGTCACCGAACGAATCCCGATCGAGGATTATCGATGCTCTTCGCGCGCGCGGTTCCTACCGTCTTCGGCATCGCATGGGCCGCTCTCACGGTCATAGCGATTCTCTTGCCGCTGGGGCGATCATAACGCCGAGGTTAAGACGACTATCTTACCGCCCGAATTATTTTCTTCCATGCGACGATGCGCTTCGACGATGTCGTCGCCCTTGCGAAGGCGAGGGTTCGCGGATTCCAAAACGGCGACTTCGCCATGACCACGGCGGCGCGCTAACTCGTCATGAATCGACGAGGACTGGACGATCCGCTCGCCTCAAAGCACTCGACGAAGACCATTGTTTTCGACGGAGTCACGTATTAGCTAGTAAATCGCCTACTAACGCACTGTAATCGTTACGCAACTTTTGTTATGTGATGCATTGCATAAAAAGCAAGATTGCGCTTCAGCGACGACGACTAGACAAACCTAAGCCGTTTAGGTTATGCTGAGCGAGTGGGAAGTGCCCGGTTTGGCCAAGTTCGCTTCCAAGCGTACCCGCAAGACCATGAGCCTTGCCATATCCACGCTTTCATCGGTTCTGGCGAGGTCATCATCGAGCTACGAACGGCGGATCAGACGGTAGTTCTTGCCGATCGCGACGATAATGTCAACGGTGCCAAGCGTAGCGAGGTGCGCAGAGTGTTAGATACGGCGCGCGACCACTTCGACGAACTCATCGCCAAATGGGAGGAAATGCATGATTAAAACGACTGCTCGCGTGCTGACGACCGACGAGGAAATCGACGCCGCGATCGCGCGCTCAGAGTCGGCTCATCGTCTCGCTGCGGCCGGCTACGATGCGACAACCGACGCCGTAACCGTTCGTTTTACCGATGGAATCACCGCATCGTTTCCACGCCGCTCGTTACAGGGACTTAAGGACGCAACCTCAGTGCAACTTGCCGAAGTCGAAGTCCAAGGCGCGATGGGGCTTTTTTGGCCGACGCTCGACGTAGCGCATTATGTGCCGGGCCTGCTCTCCGGTATCTTCGGAACGCGCAAGTGGCTTGCGGAGAACGGCCGTCGCGGCGGGTCGGCGAAGACGGCGGCAAAGGCGAGCGCTTCGCGTGCTAATGGCGCCAAAGGCGGACGGCCGAAACAAACGGTGACAACCGGCAAGACGATAACGTTCGAAGTTGATACTGAGGACGATCCGCTGGTCAAAGAGAAACCATGGCGGGGCATATTGCTCGACTAAATTAAAGGAACGCCTTATTGTTTACACGGGTAATGGTGCTACGATTCATTTTTGCCCGATAATCAATAGCCCCTCGGCGTGGGTCTGTAAGATCGATCCGTTCATCGGCATCTTGCTCGGCGGCATCACGGGTGGCGGCGACGGAACGATTCGTAATCTGCTCCTCGCGAGCATTCCTCTTAATTCTACACGCCGAAAGTAATGCGACGGCAGCGTCCGAAAGCCGAAGCTTTAACTCGCCCCGCCGTCGGCTCGGAAGGCGGCCCAGCCGCCATAGTGTGAGATGTCCCGCCAGCCGCGCTCTTCGATCAAGCCCTTGGGATAGATCATCGCGTGCACCGAGGAACCATCGTCGAGAAGGACCGGCCCTTCGTAAAGATCG
>CAXTIY010000286.1:0-4812 GCA_964244215.1 uncultured bacterium | reverse complement strand
CGCTCGGCGAGACCGCTCGTCCGACGTCGTGGACCAGCGCCGCAGCGAATAAGACGTCGCGGTCGGCGGGCTCGAATCGGTGCCGTTCGGCGAGGCCGTCGAATAGGCGGACGGCGAGGGTCGCCACATGATTCTCATGGACCCCCATCCTCCCGAAGCGCTTACCGAGGGCATGGGCCGCATCGAATCGTCGCGTTCGTTCGTCGCCCAGACGTCGCGCGACCGCGATATTGCGCTCGAGGTAATCGACGACGATTCCCTCGCGCAGCGCCCGTTCGCTGACGACGAATTCCGTCCGGCCGAGGGCTTCGGCGATCGCGATGACGACCGCGTTGCCCGCGACGATGATATCGCTACGCCGCGGATTCATTCCGGGTAGCTTACGGCGTTCCGCGGCCGAGAGCGGCATCATCGTACGCTGCAAATCGCGCAGCCGATCGACCTCGACCACGTAGCCGTGCGCGCGTTGCAACGGCACGCCGAGATTCGCCGCGACGAGCAGCGCGAGACCCATGACGGTCCCGGACGTGCCGACGAGAACGTCGAATGGGTATTCGGCGATTTGCCCGCTGAACGACGCGAGCGTCGCTCGTATGTGCTTATCGAGTGCGCGGTATGCTGCTTCGCTCGCATTCTCCGCGAGAAACTCGTTGTAAAGCCGCAAGCTGCCGAGCCGCACGCTGTGGAGAAAATAGGGCCGATCGGTATCGCCTACGATAAATTCGGTCGAGCCGCCGCCGATGTCGAAGATGCATGCGACCCGGTCGCCGAGCGGAAAGCCGCGACTGACGCCGAGATGGATGAGTCGCGCTTCTTCTATATCGTCGAGCACGTCGATCTCGACGCCGCTCGTCGCGCGTACGGCCGAAACGAATTCGTCGCGGTTCGAGGCCTCGCGCACGGCCGAGGTCGCGACCGCGCGCACGTCGCTCGCGCCCTGAGCCCGTGCGAGCCGCGCGAATTCACCGATAGCCGCAACGCCGCGAGCGATCGCCTTTTTACCGAGATATCCACGCGCGAGCGCGTCGCCGCCGCCCAAACGCACCATCTCGCGCGCCTTAAGGACGGTACGCGAAGTCCCGAACTGCGCGTCCATCTCGACGACGATGAGATGGATCGAGTTCGTTCCGACGTCGATCGCTCCGAGCAGCATCGGGGCGCTAGCTTGTCTTACGAACGCGAGCCTACCTTGCGTCGCAACGGCGTACGTAGCGCGCACTTTCGAAACAATCGGCTTTGCCCGCTCTATGAGTGAGCGATGAGAGACCGCGTCGCGATCGTACTAACGGCCGTCGTTGCTGCTATGCATCTCGCAGTCGCGAACCGATACGATCTGTTTCGAGACGAGCTTTATTTTATCGTCTGCGGCCGCCACCCGGCTTTCGGCTACGTCGATCAACCACCGCTCGTGCCGCTACTCGCCGCCGGCTCGTTCGCGCTCGGTCACCAGACGTGGCTGGTACGCCTGCCGGCCGTCGTTGCTGCCGCCGCTCTCGTCTGGTTTGCGATCGCGTTCGTACGGCTGCTCGGCGGAGGGAACGGCGCGGCCTGGATCGCCGGATTCGCGGCGGCCTTCACTCCGATGTTCGCCGGAATTACGGCGACGCTCAACACGACGACGTTCGAGTGCCTCGCTTGGACGCTCGTCGCATACGGATTATCGCGCGTACTTCTGATCGACGATCGTCGCGCGCTTCTCTGGACCGGAGTCGTCGCCGGCGTGGCGATGGAGTGCAAGTACAGTTTGCCACTATGGCTCATCGGGTTAGGCGTCGGCGTCGCTCTTTGCCCCGAGCGACGGCTCTTTCGCATGCGCGAACTTTGGCTCGGCCTCGGACTCGCCTTTGCGATCGCGTTACCGTCGGTCGTATGGCAGGCGTTACATGGGTTTCCGTTCGCCGAACTCGTGCGTAACGCGGGCGATAAGGACATTGCGATTTCACCGCTCGCTTTCTTAGCTAATCAAATTCTCGTTTTCAACCCGCTCTTCGCGCCGATCTGGCTCAGTGGCTTAATCGCGCCCTTCGTGCGGCGCGATCTCGCGGCGGTCCGTTTCGTCGCTATCGCGTTTTCGATTTCGGCCGTAACGATCGTCGCGGAACACGGGAAAGATTACTATCTCGCGGCCGCATACCCATCGATCCTCGCGATCGGCGGCGTCGCGCTCGAGCGCGTAATCCGAAACGCTCGCGTGCGTTCGGCGTACCTGCTCGCGGCCGTCGCGGTCGCGCTTATCGCCGCACCGCTCTCGCTTCCGATATTGCCGCCCGCTACGTTGCTCGCGTATCAGCGCGCGCTGCATCTGCAGCCGGACGTTCAAGAGCTCGGCGACGCAGCCGACGCTTTGCCGCCAACCTTCGCCGATATGTTCGGTTGGCAAGACTTCGTTAAAGAAGTCGCACGCGCATACGACACCCTGCCGGTGGAGCAGCGCGCCCGAACCGCAATTCTCGTCGACGATTATGGTGAAGCCGCGGCGCTCGACATCTTTGGTGCCAGTTACGATCTGCCGCCCGCATTGAGCGGCCACAATCAATATTTTCTATGGAATACGCGCGGGCAACACGCGACGAACCTCTTGCGCATTCAACGACATCCGGAACGCCTGCGTCCGTACTGCGGCCGAATGGTCATACTCGGTTCGACGGAAGCCCGCTACGCGCGTCGGTTCGAAATCGGCAAGACGATCGCGTTTTGCCAAGACGTGCATCCCGGAATCGCGCAGCTCTGGCCGGGGCTCAAAGAGTTTATCTAGGATGGAACGGGCGACGGCGCGACCGTGCGTACGGTTGACGGTAACGTCGGCACCGGCGGAGATAAAAATTCGGCGTCCTCTTCGCTCATAACCGTCGCCGGCCGCGTCGTAACGAAGAGCACGGGCACGTCCGTTCCGACGTAAATTTCCCGTCCGCGAATGTAGCGAGCGCCGAGGCCTGCGAACGGAACGAACCCGAGCACGCCCGAGGCGATCTTGCGATTCGTTCCATTCACTTCAAAGCGCGAGTCGTTAAAACCGAGTTCGTGGCGATTCGGCGTATCGACGTAATCGATACGCAAGGTGAGATCGCCCTCGTGCCCGCTCGTGCCGGCGTGGCCCGCAAGCATTACCGTTCCATGACCGTGGGCGCCCGCGCGTGCGATGCCGGCGATCGGATCGATTAACGTAAACGTAAAGCGCTGTCCCGTCGTGCTCCCCGACGAAGAAAGCGGCGCGTCGAGATGGAAGCGAACGTGGGCTCCCGCCGGTACCCTCGTGCCGATGGCCGGTTCGACGCTCGAAGGTGGCTCCGTCGCGGAAGTGGCCGCTTGTGCCGCGTTCGGCTCTCTAAGAGCGCTATTCGCAACGGCTACGCTGCTTACGAGCGAAAAGATTAAGGCGGTTAGGACGATTCGCGCGAGCACCTACGCACGGTAACATGCGCGAACCACAAATACGAGGGACCGCACCGAGTGTGACTTGAGGAAGGTGCCTGCGGCCCGCTGAAGGCTGCGCACGATGACGTGTTGCGCGGGCTATCCGTTCGTTTCCGGCGGCGAGACGACGTTCGAAGTCGAAGCGTCCCGCGTTCGCTACGGCAGCGGTTCGCTCGCCGAAGCCGGCTCCGCCGCGACCGAACTCGCCATGCACCGCGTCGCGCTATTCACGGACGCGGTCGTCGCGCGACTGCCCTACGTCGAGACGGTCGCGGCATCCCTGCGGAGAGCCGGTTGCGACGTCGTCGTGTATGACGAATCGAAGGTCGAACCGACCGACGCCTCGTTCGTGCACGCAATCGAGTTCGCACGCGATGGTGCCTTCGACGGCTTCGTCTCGGTCGGTGGCGGATCGTCCATCGATACGGCCAAAGCCGCCAACCTCTACGCGACGTACCCGGCGGCTTTCGAAGATTACGTCAACGCGCCACTCGGCCGAGGGCTCGCGGTGCCCGGGCCGTTGCGTCCGCATATCGCGTGTCCGACGACCGCCGGCACCGGTGCCGAGGTAACGGGCATCGCTATCTTCGATTACGTACGCCACCATGCGAAAACCGGTATCGCATCCAAACGTCTGCGACCGACGCTCGGCATTATCGATCCGGACGTCACCGCGACGCTACCGAAGATGGTCGCGGCGTGCAGCGCGTTCGACGTGCTCGCGCACGCGCTCGAAAGCTATACCGCGCGTCCATATACGCAGCGCGAACGACCGCAAACGCCGGTCGCGCGGCCGTTGTCGCAAGGCGCCAATCCGTTCTCCGATATCGCATGCATCGAAGCGCTGCGTATCGTCGGCGCTAATCTCGCGCGCGCCGTAAACGACCCGCACGACACGGAAGCGCGCGAACGCCTGATGTTTGCAGCGACCCTTGCCGGCATCGGTTTCGGAAACGCGGGCGTTCACATTCCGCACGCGATGTCGTACGCGGTAGCCGGCCTCGTTCCGAGCTACCGCGCGCCGGATTATCCGGGAGCGGGCGCCCTCGTGCCTCACGGTATGGCCGTTGCCACGAATCTTCCGGCGGTCGTGCGCTACACGGCCGGTGCCTCACCCGAGCGACATCTGCACGCGGCGGCGCTGCTCGGCGCGGACGTGCATACCGCATCGCCTGCAGATGCGGGCGAGCTACTCGCCCAGCGTCTCGAAGCCTTGATGCGCGCGACCGATTTGCCGAACGGTATCGGCGCCGTCGGTTTCGAGAATGCAGACATCCCCGCGCTCCAAACGTCCACCGGAGCGCAACGGCGCTTACTCGCGAACGCGCCGCTCCCGGTCGGTCCGGACGTGCTCGAATCCCTTTTCGAGCGTGCGCTTCGCTACTGGTAGCGAGCCGC
>CAXTIY010000285.1:0-4817 GCA_964244215.1 uncultured bacterium | reverse complement strand
ACTGCAGCCAATAGAAGCCGTCGCCTTGCACGGCGACCGGATGGCCGTCGACGAAGGTCGCGGTCTCCCACGGTAAGCCGCCGCGGATGCTCGGAGCCGAGAACGCGACGGGCGACGCGCCGCTCGAGCCCGGAAACGCGCTCGATGCTTTGCCGGTCACGATGCCCGGCGTCTCGTCCAAGAGGCGCGAAACTTGCAACTGGCCTTGGTCGATGAAGCCCGCTTGCGGAATAATCGCGACGGAGGCGGCGGTCGTATTAAACCTGCTACCGGCGGCACTCGTACTCGTCGAACCGATGACGCGGAGCGTGCTCAAGCTGAGCGCGGAAAGCGTCACGTTGAGGACGAGCGGATTGGCCGCCGAGACCGCGACTGCGCCCTCGCGCGCGGTTTCGAATCCGCCACGAACGGCCGCTAGCGCGTAGGTGCCCGGAGGTGCGTCCAGTGCGTAAGCGCCCGCCGCATCGGTCGTCGTCGAAAGCGTAACCGGTCCGCGTAAGGTAATGGTGACGCCGCCGAGCGGGCTTCCGGCTGCATCCGTAGCATTGCCGCTTACAACGCTGGTTTGCGCGGTGGTCGCGGGCGCCTTCGTGGCTTGCGGTTGCGGTGCCGTCGTTTGCGCCTGAGCCGCCGTGGCGCACGTCGCGCCGACGGCGACGAGGAATAATCGAATCACGAGCGTCCGGCGGAGACGATTTTGCATGCGCAACTGGACCTCTTCGGTAGGGGGAATATCGGCAAAAGCGTTATAGCCCATCGAGCATAACGATTTCGGCGGCTTCGTTGCGTGTCGGCTTACGCTGTCCTCCCGCGAGCGTGGGAGTTAGCTTCGTGTCGCTGAACTTTATGCAGCGCATGCGTCGCGTCCGCGCGGTCTCCGAACCCGTCCAAGCTCGTCTCGCGACGGGAGTGACATTGCGTCTGCGCTTCCCGGGGCACGAAGGTCCGCTCGGCCCCGGTAAAGTGCAACTGCTCGAAGCGATCGAACGCTGCGGTTCGATCTCCGCCGCCGGGCGCTCGCTCCGCATGTCGTACCACCACGCGTGGACTCTCGTAGCGGCGCTCAATGCGATGTTTCGAGAGCCGCTCGTGCTCAGTCAACCGGGCGGCCCCAAAGGCGGCGGCGCCCAACTGACGTCGCTCGGTCGCGACGTCATCAGGAACTTTCGCTCGATGGAAGCTAAATTGCGCGAACATGCGGCGGAAGATATCGAAGCGCTCGAGGCGGCTTTAGCGAAGACTTAAAGTGCGCGGACTTACGGTTAGCTCGCTGGAATAAGCGGCTCGGTCGCGACTCATCGCCGTGTGCAGGGACCGGAAGATGGGGACGACGGTAGTCACTCGCGAAATAGTCGGTATGGCTATAGCGGCAGCAGGGCGAGACCGTGAAGCGCCGAGTTCGCTTCACACGTTTACGGTCGAGCAGTACATGGCGCTCGAGATTCCGGAGCGCACCGAGTTGCTCGAAGGACTAATTTACGACTTGTCGCCGAAGAACGCGCCACATTTCAACGTCGTCCTCAAACTGACGGAATCACTCGTTCCGGCGTTACTCGGATCCAAAGTGCAGGCTTGTTTCGAACAGCCGATCGCTGTATCGGGTTGGACCGGGCCCAATGCCCCAGAAATCGACGTGGCGGTAATTGCACGAAAGCGCTACACGCAGACGCCGACAGCTTCCGATGCAATCGCCTTTCTTGAAGTTTCAGACACGACGTATGCCCGCGATCGAAACCTCAAAACCCCGCTGTACGTCAACGCCGGCATACCATCGTATATCGTCGTCTTGGCGCTCCGACAAGTCGAGTACTATGGATCGGTAGACGACCTCGCTCTTTCGCACGGCGTCGTCTTTCGGGCGGGCGACACGTTCGAAATTGCTGGCGTTACAATCGATGTCGCGGCTCTTTTCGATGGCACGTCGGACTCGAGCGCGGAGTAACGCTAGTTCGGCGCGACACGATTGCTACGTACGTTCGTCGTTACGGGCGCCTTCACAATGGCTTGCACTTGAACTTGACGCGTCAGCATCGCTAGCGACCGGGCGATGCTGTTGCGTCGCACGCCCGGATCGTCATCGTCGCTCGCATTTGCGATGATAATGAAGCCAATGATGACGGCGAACCGCTCGACGATGAAACACGCCGTTGCCGCGCAAAAACGTGGCGAACCCGGCGGAACGGCATTCACGACCGTTTCGAGCGGAGAGACGATAAGCCAAACGGCGATTGCAGCCCCGAGCGCGAGAGGGGTAGCTTTCACGAACTTGATCGCCAAAGGCGCTTCCCGCACTTCGACCATGAGCCGACGATAATATGCGATCACCCATCGCATCCCGGGGAGCATATCGCCAAAGTATATCGCCGCTGCGAATACGACGGTCTGCAGACACTCGAAGACGATGTAAGCAATTTTAGCCGAATGCGCGGGTACGACCAGGTCGAAGCGACGCAGATCGAACGGCAGCGGATGAACGAGAAGCGCGAGTCCAAGAACGAAGAGGCGGGATAACAGCCACGCGCGGTCTTGCGGCCCGAATGGCCGGCGGGTCATCGCCAAGGCTATATGTCCCGCGACCAGAGGCGTCGCCCCCAACTCCAGAGCCCTCGTTCGTAGGGTGCGTTCATGGAGAGAAGATTTTTATGTGCGTTTTCCGGAAATCTTGCCTCGCCGTTTAGCCGGCTTCGATCGTGCGGGACTTCGCTAACGATATTGCGGCTCTTCGCAGACGACTGAGAGAAGAACGCCGCCGAAAGCTATCGATTGACCGTTTGTCTCGCCGTTACGTCATCGAACGAGCGTCGAAGTATTTCGCGCTCGGCCTCATACGCGGCCAGAGCCTTCTGCAAGTCGCGCTCATCGATCTTCGCACCTCGGTAAGGGCCTTCTGCGATCGGCGTGAAGAGCCGCGCCGGCAGTGTATCGTCTTCTCCCGTCCAACCCTGACGCGCGTTGATGCGACGCTTGCGTAGCCACGTCCGGCGCGCACTTGCGCGTAAGGCGGTCCCGTCGAGTTCGAGCCCGGTGACGGCGGTGAAGAGCGCCGCCGCCTCCGCGTAAAAATCGTCGAAGCAATCGCGGATAAACTTGCAGAGGACGAGCGAATCCCAAACGATCGCGTAATCTTCCGCTTCGATGGTTAGCCGCACGCGCTCGTCTTCGCCGCGCACCGTACCGGGCGCGCGCAGGTCGGCATCGTACGATGCCGCGCGATTGTGACACGCGCCGCGCGTACAGACGGCGAGCCCGAGCGCATACGTCGGCAAGGCGCGCGGCTCGTAGCCCGGCAGTTCCAAACCTTTCGCATGCATCGCGAACGCGTGCGATCCGCCGCCGATCCGTTCCGCCGCCGCGCGAACGCCGTCCGCAAGAATCGCGCCGAGCCCCACGCGTGTCGCAATGGCGTCGATTGCGGGACCGAGCACCGCGGCGTTGCCGAATTCGAGCGGCGTTCCGAAAGCGTCGCGCCGGACGAGGCCGTGTTGTGCGCATTCCATTGCGAACGCGATAGCACTGCCCGTGGAAATCGTATCGAGTCCGTAACGATCGCAGCGATCGACCGCATCTAAGACCGCATCTAAATCGGCGACTCCGCAGTTCGGTCCGAACGCCCATACGGATTCGTATTCGCTCGCGGCGGCGGACTTTTTATCCGCGCCGCGCCGAACGTACATGTGCTCGCATTGCACGGGGCAGCCCGCACAGCCGGAGCGCACTTCGAGGTATTCGCCGGCAGATTCGCGCGCACGTTCCGGCGTTACCGATTCGACACCGGCAAACGTGCTTGCCGTAAAATTCCGCGACGGCAGCTGGCCCATGCGTTCGAGTACCCGCATGTTCGCGCCGGTTCCGAGTATTCGATATTTTGCGGTTTTCGGACCGAGCGTGCGTGCTTTGAGTTCCGCCGCAAGCGCGGCGGTCGTCGCCGGCTCGGCGATCGCAATGGAACCGCGCGCGTCGATTGCGCTCGCCTTGAGACGCTTCGCGCCCATCACGGCGCCCGTGCCGCCGCGACCCGCTTGGCGGCCGTCGTTTTCCACTGCGGCGAAGCGCACGCCACGTTCGCCCGCTATTCCGATCGCGCACACGCGCAGCGTATTCTTCGCGTGCCGGGCGCGCAAGGCGCCCGTCGTCTCGCGCGCCGTCATACCGAGCAGCGGGTCCGCGGTTTCGAACGATACGCGGTCCCGCTCGATGACGAGCGTCGTCCAACCGGCCGCGGCGCCCGTGACGACGATTGCAGCGAATCCGCAACGCCGGATAGCGCCCGACCAGTGGCTCGACGACAGGCCCTCGTTGAGTAGGCCGGTGAGCGGCGAAAGCGTCGCGAGCGCGTGTTTGGTTGCGGCCGGCACGGCCGTCGCGGCGAAGGGACCCGCGGCGAATACGATCGCGTTTAGCGGTCCGAGCGGATCCACATCGCGCAGATCGTTTGCGACGAGATAGCGCTCGAGCAAAAGCACCGCGAGACCCACGCCGCCGAGAGCATCCGCAAGATCGTCGTCGGAAAGATCGTAACGTTGCGTCGTTTGCGTCGTTAAATCGACTTCGAGTACGCTTCGCGGAGCGACGTATTTACCGTTCATCCGCCACTCGCGAGAAAGAGCACGCACGGTTTATCGGCCGCATAGAACGGCTCGTCGGCACCGGGCGCGCGCCGGCCATCGAGCAACAGCATATTCGGAAGAACGAACGCTTCACGTTCGACGTCGACGACGTTGCCGATCATCGCCGGATTGAGCGCGAGTGCGCGGACCAGCTCGCGCTCGGTCAGACGTTCGCCGCCGATTTCGAGAGTCTCCGATCCGGCGAGTTGC
>CAXTIY010000284.1:0-4823 GCA_964244215.1 uncultured bacterium | reverse complement strand
GTGAACGAGCCATCAACCGGTTCCAAGCCAAAGCGAGCCCCGAAGTCGCGGACGAGGCGGTGCTCGAGTTCGATCGCGAAAGCGCTATGGTTCCACGCGGAAAGCTGCGGATTGAATGCGGCGGACAGCATATCCGCGGCGATGCCATCACCGTGGGCGCAGGCACGTACAATCCGAAGTAGCGCGGATGCGACGTATATACGTGGTACTTCCAGCATGCATCGACGGCCCGTCAGACGACCTCATCGGGGGCTCTCCCTTGTGACAAATGAAACGCATCGACTAGCGCACGCACTGCGTCGCCGTTGAGAGGTGGCGCCACTGGAGCATTTATTAACACCAGTTATATACATCTCGATCGAGTCGCTAATTGACGCCAGAGCGCTTTACGAGTTTGGGGAGTGAGTAGCAGTTCACTGCCAACGTTTTGCGTAGGTACGTCCATGCGGGGTCGTAGTCGTCGACGACTGTGTCACGAAGGACCTACCTATTCTTGAAGGCTGGGGCGCTGCGTTTCAGGCAAACCGCCGAGCCGACGCCATGGTTTGGAGGCGAGTGGAGGTTACGCACTTTGCAGCGATCGTTGGTTACCTATCGCGTCCTAACATGAGCCTATGATGGCCATCGTCTTTGCTCTGCTTGCTGCGCTCGCTTACGGTGCGGGCGATTTCTTCGGCGGCCTTGCCAGTAAACGCACGGCAACGATCGCCGTCGTCATTTGGTCGCAAAGTGTGGGCACCGTTGTCGTCGGCATTGCAATCGCCTTTCTCGGCGGGAGGCCTGATCAATCCGACTTGAGCTGGGGAGCGGCGAGTGCACTGGCTGGAGCCGCAGCGGTGCTGCTGCTTTACCGCGGCTTGTCGATCGGTACCATGGGCGTCGTTTCGCCGATCACGGCCGTGTTTGCTGCGGTGGTTCCGGTGATCTACGGGGTGATCTTCCGAAACGAACACCCGGGAACATTGGCTATTTGCGGCATTTTTGCAGCAGTGGTCGCCGTCGTGTGTGTAAGCGCGACGCCTGGTGCCGCGGCACCAAGCGAGAACAAACAAGGCTTGCTGCCGCCAGGCTTAATCGAAGCGTTCGTAGCGGGCATGCTTTTCGGCGCCCTATTCATCGCGCTCGCGCAGATCCGCAGCGAAGCCGGGTTGATTCCGTTGCTCGTTGCTCGCATCGTGTCGGTATCTCTACTCTGCGCTTTTGCGCTGCGCGGTCGCACGTCGCTACGTCTGGTGCGCTCGGCAGTACCGGCAATTGTTACTTGCGGCGTTCTCGACATGGGCGCAAACGTACTCTATCTGCTCGCGATCCAGCGCGGCTCGATAGCTATCGTTGCCGTTCTTACGTCGCTGTATCCAACCGCTACCGTCGGCATTGCCGGCGTCGTGTTAGGAGAACGGCTCGGAACGCTGCAGTGGGCAGGCGTTGCGATGGCGCTCTTCGGCGTGGTAGCAATTTCGGCAAGTTAGAAGACACGATTTCGTCCAATGTTCAGGGAGCGCGTGACCGAAAGGTCGCGGCGGTTCCCATCAGCCTGAGTCGGGCCGCCGGCGCATACGAGTAGCGTGAGCAAGATGCGGGGGGCATCTCCACTTGAGTCTGCCATAAAAACCACGTGGCGTGACACGATCTAGCAGCGATGCCCTAGCGACGACACATCCCGCTTCTTTCACTTGCGCCACGTTGTCGTGCAGTACGGCAGATCTGCACGTTCCGAAACGCTCGTCGACCGGACGAAATACTGAATCAAGCCGTCTTGATGCGTAAATGTTCCTTGGCGTGCATTTCTGATCGCAGCGGAGGTCCGACGATGATCGCCCCAGCCTCGCGGGCGCTGACCGGACGCGACAAGTAGTAACCTTGGGCGTTCGTGCAGCCCATTGCCCGAAGCTTATCGTACTGTTCTCTTGTTTCTACACCTTCGGCTACCGTCTTCATGGACAAGCGATGCGCGAGCGTCGCGATCGCCGCGACGATTTCCGGGTTGCGGATCCCGGTTCCATCCCCCGCACTTATGAAGGATCGATCGATTTTTAAGGTATCGATCGGAAATTGTTGGAGGTAGGCGAGGGATGAGTATCCGGTTCCGAAGTCGTCTAAGTGTACTTCGAACCCTAAGTTCTTCAATTCGACGAGCGTCGCCAGAGCGACGTCCGAATTATGCATGATGGCACTCTCGGTAATTTCGAGGTGGATATCGCTGCTCGTCAATCGATAGAGTGCGAGTGCCGTCCGTATTTGGTCGAGAACTCCGAGCATGGAAATTTGTTTGGCCGATACGTTGACGCTTATTGCTATGTCCTTCCCGGCTCCGTACGAGTCTTTCCAAATGCGAGCTTGCCGACACGCTTCACCGATGACCCAGGCGCCCAATTGCAGGATTAAATCGCTCTCTTCTGCTACGGGAATAAACGTGTCGGGTGAGAGCAAACCGCGCTGCGGATGCTGCCATCGGATCAACGCCTCGAAGCCATTGAGCTTGCCGCTCTGCAGCGAAACGATCGGCTGATAGAGAAGAACGAACTCATCTCGGTCCAAGGCACTTTGCAAGTCATGTTCGAGCATGAGCGAAGCGACGGATCGTTCGAGCAGTTCGGCGGTAAACACCGCGTAACGTCCCTTGCCGGTGCGCTTTGCATAATGCATGGCGATGTGGGCATTGCGTAGCAGGTCTTCCGGTAAATCGAGCCCCGGAACTGCGGTGGTGATTCCGATGCTTGCGGAAACGAAGACGTCTCGCTCCATGATCAAGAAAGGCGCTTTCAGCGCAGACAACATCCTTTGCGCGGAAGCGACGGCGTCGTGTTCTGAGCCGACGTCCTCGAGCAGGACCATAAATTCATCACCGCCGAGTCGCGCAAGCGTGTCGCCCCTGCGCAGACATTGTTCGAGGCGGCGCGCCACCTGCACCAACATTAGGTTTCCCGCCGCATAACCGAGGCTATCGTTAACGGTCTTGAAGCGATCGAGAGCAACGAGTAGCACTGCGGCAACGTTCTCGCCACGGACTTGACTGCGTGCCCCTAGTTGGCCCAGTCGATCGATAAATGCGGATCGATTTGGAAGTCCCGTAAGCGCATCATGGCTAACGACGTGCAGCAGCCGTTCCTGTGCCAGCTGTCGCTCCGAGACTTCGACCTCGAGCGCTTCGGTGCCGGAGCGTAAGGAATCGTTGACGAGTTCGAGCTCTCGCGTAGCTGCGTGCGCGACCATTCCCGGAAGCACGAGACCCACACCGATCGTCATCATTGCAACGACGACAAAGATATCTTGAAGCGCTGCGACCATTCCGGCTTCGACCTTCGGGATACTCGCAATCGCAAGGTAGTATCCCGCGCCGTCCAAGAAGAGAACGGTCACCATGACGCCGGACAGCTTAAGATGAAGATATTTCGCTTTGCTCGTGCCGCGCAGATGCCGGTCCTCAAGTTTACGCCAACCGTAAAGTGCCGCTCCCGAATAAGCAAAGACGAGGCCCACGACAACGGTCGACAGCCCGAATTGCTGGAAACCGAACACAGCCGCTAAACACCATACAACCGCTGCGCACAGGCCGAGCGCGATCGTTCCGCGTGGCGCACGATACCGGCGTTCGAGCTCCGGCGAGTCGCGCCGCAATATCCACACGGCAACGCTTGCTAGACAAATTGCCAAAAGGTACGTAAAGTTGGAGGCCGCGAGCAGCCAAATTGGAGCGCCGATGAACAACAGCGCAACCGCGACTCCGGTGGTAACGAGCGTTGCCGCCCAGGGCGTGCCATTTTTCGAACGTCGTCCGAGGAATCGGGGAAATACGCCATCTTGGGAAAGCTGGGATAGGGTTCTAGACGCCCCAGAGAGCGGTTGAAGGGCACCGCTGAACATATTAAACGTGATAAAGCCGATGGCCATTGCCTTTGCCAGCGAGCCGAATACGGGTGCGAATACCGGTCCGAGCGAGACGGCTAAATCGCCGCCGAGCGCCACGGGTCCGAGAACTCCAAGCCAAACGACGGGCAGGACGATACCGTAGAGGCCGGCGATCGCACCGCTAGCGAGTATGGTCCGCGGTACGTTGCGATACGGGTCCATCATTTCCCCGACATGACAAAGGGCCGCTTCAAACGCCGGGGCCGCCCATCCGACTAAATAGAGGCCGGCCATGATCGACGTCAGCGAGCCGAATTGGCCCGAAAATGGGGTCGTCAGATGAAACGCCGTAGCCTGATGCCAATCGACTTTTCCGGTCAGGATGGGGATGAATCCCGATAGAAAAGCCGTGGCTGCCGAGATGCCGGCGATCGGTATCGCGAAACGGACGACCAACTGCATGCTGCCCATGCTAATCGCGCCGAAGGTGCACACGATCGTTAGAGCGATTGCGAAAGTTGGGATGGCGGGCAAGAGCCACTGGTGAATCGCCGAGGCAGAAATAATAGCTGACAAGGCGCACTGCGGAACCCAGCCCCACCAATAACAACCACCTGCGAGCGCGGAAAGTATAGAACTGTACGGGCGAAACGCCTCCAAGCAACCGGCCGCAATGCCGCCGACTCGATCGGGTCGTAAAAGCACGAGTTCCGTCCAGCCGGGTGCCGAAATCCAAGCCAGCAGCATTCCAACGATCAGCAGCGGAATAGCGGCGCTGCTCTGCCCCGGTATCGTCCCTTGACCGATGAACAGCGTTCCCACGATGAAGACGCTAGCGTTGCTGCCCGCAATTGCCAGTGCGGTCGTGCCGATCCAACCGAGCGTTCGTGGAGGAATGCTTGTAGCGCGGTCGTGTGGTCCTATCAAGCGTTTCTACCTACGGCCACGATTAGCGATGCCGGCCTTGGTCGGCA
>CAXTIY010000283.1:0-4824 GCA_964244215.1 uncultured bacterium | reverse complement strand
CGTTATCGCAACGAAGGATCGCGCGCTATTCCTCGCGCGTACCCTCGAATCGCTCGCAGCGCAAAGCGAAGCGCCGCCGTTCGAAGTCGTGGTGGTCGATAACGGCTCTCGGGACGAAACCTCCGAACTCGTGACCGGACGAACGGCGAGCGCACGGTATCCGCTCGCGCTCGTGCACGTATCGCAACCCAATCGTGGTGCGGCGCGTAATGCCGGAATCGCAGCCGCCACGGGCGATATCGTCGTGTTCGTCGATGACGACGTGTGGTTGCCGGAACGGTTTCTCGCAGCGCATGCGGCCGCGCAGCGCGGTGTCTTTCCGCTCGCCGTATCGGGTCCTATTCTTAATGTACCGGATTACGAAGTGCGTCCGAAGCCGACGTTCGCGAATTATTCGGGCGCATTCTTTTGCACGTGTAACGTCTCGATATGGCGGACCGCATTGCTCGCCGTGGGTGCCTTCGACGAAGGTTTCGATCTCTACGGTTGGGAGGATACCGAACTCGGGTTGCGCTTGCGCCGCCACGACGTGCGACGCGCCTTCGCTTGGCCCGCGTATCTTTGGCACATCAAACCCCCGCACAGCGAAACGCTCGACGTCGTGTATGCGAAGACGGTCGAACGGGCGACGATGGCGGCGCGGCTTCTCGGCAAAGATGATAGTTTGCGCACGCGGCTCGCGACGGGCGCCTACGGGCTCAATATCGCGCGTTCCATGCTACTCGCGCCGCGCTGGTCGCTTCCGGCCTACCGCGCTCTCGCGACGAACGCGCGGGTGCCCGCGGCGCTCGCGGCGCTCGCCCGCGCTGCGCTTCTCGATGGGGCGTACACGAGCACGCTGCGTCGCGCGCTCGCACTGCGGCGAGAATGAAGGTGTTGCTCGTCCGCGGAGATGGGATCGGCGATGCGCTCGCCTGCGCGCCGCTCGTTGCGGCGTTACGCGGGGCGGGCCATACGGTCGGCGCGCTCTTTTCGACGGGAAACCGCCATGCGTTTGCGGAGCGAGCGTTCGAGCGCGTCCACGTGCTCGAACGCATTCCGTGGCCGCGCCATGGCTCGACGAAGCCGAGCCGGCGCGCGGCGCTCGCCGAACTGCGCGAAGAACGTTACGACGTCGCGCTGATCGCCTCGGAAGAGATCGAGGCGTACGCGTTCGCTCTCAAGGCTCGCATCGGGCGCCGCATCGGCTTCATCAACGGCTGGCACAAACCGTTGAAGACGCTGCAGGTGCGGCCCCTCCTGACGCGCGCGCTCGTACGTACCGCGAACGCATCGGCCGTAAGCGAACACGAAGTCGAGACGCTTTTTCGTCTGGGCGCGGGTTTGCACGGCGAAGCGGAGCCGACCCGCGATCTGCTGCGGCTGCGGCCGCTCGTGCTCGACGCCAGGGTGTGCGCCCACGGCGCCGTCGCATTGCAAGTGTCGCGGAAATTTATGGAGCGCGGTCTCGACGAAGCTGCCTACGTGGCGCTCGCCCGGGAACTGCGGCGGCGTGGCTGGCTCCCGCTCGTCATCGGCGACGATGCGGCGCTCGCGCATCGTATCGGAGACGCGGCGCGAACCCCGGTCGCAACCGGCCTCGACGCGCGCACGTGGAAAGAGCGGCTCGCGGGAGCGAGCGCCATCGTGACCGCGGATTCGGGCGCTTCGCACGTCGCGGGGCTCGTCGGCGTACCGTGCGTCGATCTCTTCGATGCGCACCGCGCGACGGCGCGCGACATCGCGCGCTGGCGGCCGTGGGCTTCTCCGTTTCGCGCGCGCGTGCTCGACGTGACGCGGTCGCCGGAGTCGCTCGCCCGAGACGTCGCAGACGACGTGAGCGCGCTCGTCGCGCGCCGCGAACGCGTCCCGCGGTGAGCGCGCTCGTTATCTGCACGGGCGGCGGCATCGGGGACGTCTTACTCGCGACGCCCGTCATACGCGCGCTCGGGCAGCGTTTCGGCGACGTCGTCGCGCTCACGACGCCGCAGCATCGCTCCGTGCTCGAACACGATCCGGAACTCGCCGAAGTTTGGACGACCGGCCGCTCGCTGCGTGCCGACGTCGCCAAAGCGCGCGCGCGCCGATTTTCGGCCGCGGTCGTGACGTGGGCATCGCCGCGAGCAGCCGCACTTCCGTTTCTCGCGGGGGTTCCGCTGCGTGCGGGACAAGCGCGCCGGCTCTATTCGCCGCTCTTCACGCATCGCGTCGTGGTGCGCAGCGAACGCGGCGATCGCACGTCGCATTGGACCCAAATCCTACTCGATTTCGCGCGGGCGCTCGGCTGCGATACGGCCGACGCTTCCCCGCGCTTCGCCGTTACGCCGGAAGATCGCGCGAGCGCCGCGGGTCTGCTCGCGCGGGCCGGAGTCGCGACGGGAGAGCCGTACGTCGTGCTGCATCCGACGCGCGGAATTTCGGCCGCGCGCGAACGTTGGCCGATCGCCCGACTCGGCGAACTCGCGCGGGCCCTCGGCGAGCAGCAGCGAGCGAGGGTCGTCGTGACGGGCGGCCCGCAAGACCGCGCCGTCGCGGACGCTATCGCGATTGCCGGCGGCGCGATTGCGCTCGGCGGTCGCTCGACGCTCGGCGAACTCGGGGCGCTCGCGCAAGGCTCGCGCGCCGTCGTGGCGATGGATTCCGGGCCGATGCATATCTCCGCGGCCGTCGGTGCACCGACCGTCGGCATCTTCGCGTTGCAGTCCGATGAGCCGCGGCGCTGGGCGCCGCTCGGAGCGTGCACGGCGGTCGTTACGGCGACGTATCCGTGTCCGCCGAGTCATCGCAAGGAGACGTGCCCGAACTTTGCGTGCGTCGCGGAACTCGATATCGCGGGCGTGTTGGCAACGCTCGACGCATTGCTGAATGAAGGCGCGCGGCGCTAAATTAGCGCCTGTGATTTTGCGTCGACCGCACGTAAATTATGCCGCGGCACACTCTTGACACGATTGCGCAAATCGATAGAATTTTGCGTTGTAGAGACGCTTCATGGTTGAAAGGAGTAGAAACATGACGACCTCTCTCGAAGAAAACGGCATCCCCTCGCAGGCCGCCCGCGCGGCCACATACGCTCTCTCGCGCAATGCTTTCGCGTTCGATCCTTTCGCGACGTTGCGCTCTAATCGGACTTTCGAATACGACGTTACGCGAACCGAGGCGGGATACGAAGTGGAGATTCCCGTGCCGGGCTACCGTCCGGACCAAATCGAGATAACGTATAAAGACGGAGCGTTGCTCGTCGCCGGTAAGAGCGATCGCCGGACGTTTTCCCGCTCGTTCAGTGTCCCGGACGACGTCGATCAGGACCACATCTCGGCGCAGGTCGCGGACGGTATGCTGCTCCTTTCGTTAAATCGCCGCCCCGAAGCGCAACCGAAGCGCATCAGCATCAACTAAGGTAGAGGACGACGGAAGTGGTAAAGCACGCCGACTTTCTAGTTCCGATGCGGCCGACGAAAACTCGCATTCGAGAATTCGTCATCGATCGTCCGAGCGACATCATCGCCTACTAAGTGAGACGGGATCGGTACGCTCGCGCAGCTTGGAATTAACGAAGACGACACCCGACGTACGTTGACTGCTCGGGAACGAGCACCCAAAAAGTACGCTCCGCACGATCTAGGGATTGCGCGGGGGTGGCAGGACGGAGAGAAGCGTTCCGAAAGGGACGCTTCTCTTTGCGAGTCCGTATCCGAGCGTCTGCCTCGAGCCGATCGCTAGGCAGATCGCGAAGTGATACCGTTCGACATTAACCAACCCGAGCGAGATGTAATCTGGTGCCGTCTCTTAGGAACATCATATGCGCTGCATCGATGCGCGAGAGCTCGCCGTGACGGGCAACCGCTTTCTCGACGCGCTCCCGCCCGGCGTCGCGCGGCGCTGCCTAACGAACGCCGAGCATCGGCCGCAGCTACCAGGGGATGTCATCGTTCACCGTGGCGATCGTATCGACGAGGTCCACTTTCCGATTAGCGGCGCGATCTCCGAGATCGAAGAAGGCCTCGACGGCGGTTCGACCGAGATCACCGCGATCGGATCGGAAGGCTTCTGTGGCGTGGAAGCTCTGCTCGACGTCCCGCTCTGCCCGTTTCTTCGCATGGTCGAAGTCAAGACCACCTCAATCGTTATATCGGTCGGCGTTTTGCTCGAGCAGCGCGATCGCTCGCCCGAATTTCACCGTCTGATGCACCGTTATGCTGCGGCCAGAATGCATGGCGCGGGAATCAGCGTCGGCTGCAACGCTCGGCACGACGTACAAGCACGCTTCGCCCGTTGGTTGCTGCGTTTGAACGATCGCGCCGGGGACGTCGCATTCGAACTTACGCACGAAACGATCTCACGGATGTTAGGTGTCCGCCGCGCGACCGTAACTCGCGCCGTCGCACAGCTCGTTTTGCTCGGAGCAATCGAATCCGCGAGAAACGCAGTTCGCATCGTCGACCGCTCGCAGTTGGAGCGGCTGTGTTGCAGCTGCTATCCCGAAGCGCGCGAACTTTACAACACGCTCTACGGTGAGGCTTTGTCGGATACGTCGCCGCTCGGCTGAAACGTCTGTGCGCGGCTTTTAGCACGAAGCGCATCTCGGTGTCTGTACGCTTAACACATCTGTCGATGTGCCTCTTCAAACGTTCGTTAAGGCACAGGAAAAGTTTATAGATTAGCGATTCTATGACTACCACACTTATGCAGGTAACGTCAGCTAAGTAGTAGTTGCCGACGGATCGATCGTCTCGCTTGCAGCGCTTTTAAGTCATTCGACGGTCGCGCCGAAATCGCGACCGTGGTCTTCGCGCGATACGCGCGAACGGAGCATTTATGTTCTTACACAATAAGAAACTTCAGTAT
>CAXTIY010000282.1:0-4865 GCA_964244215.1 uncultured bacterium | reverse complement strand
CCGCAGCCGCAAGCGCGCGCTCGACGAGGTTGCCGCTCGCGAGTGCCGGATCGTCGGTTTCGAAACGCGCCGTTTCGCTCGGTTCGAAATCGATGCGATCGTAGAGCGCGATCGGCAGCATCACGCTGCGCAGCGTGTGATAACCGTCGTCGCGGCGGCCGAGAATCTCGAGCGTTGCGTTGATTTTCGCAGGGGCGAACAGCGTCGGCACCCGGCTTACCGTTCGCCCGCGCGACCGGGGGCCTCATTCTCTTGCGCGAACGTCTCGCGCCTGTGACGCCATCCTACCACGCCCAGCGGAACGAACTCTGCGCCTACGTCCTCCCCGAATCCGAAACGCCGTTCGGGCTCACGCTCGGCAACTTTAAAACCTATGCGTCGTGCACGCCCAAAGGCGGCGTGCGCGGTTTGTGGGATGCCGATAGCGACCGCATCATCTTCGGAACGCATCAGATCGCCTATCGCCTGCGCGATACCGGCCACACGATTTTTCCGCATCGAATCGAGCGCGAGTTCACGTTTCTACCCTACGCGCAGATTTCCGAATTCTCGCTCGACGACCGGCTCTTGGTTACCGAAAGCTTTTACGTACCGCACGGCCCCGGTCTCGACCGCGCCGTTTCGTTCGTCGTCGACGTCACGCTGACGAATTCGTCGAGCGAACCCGTCGACGCCGCAATTTTCCCATGGGCGTTGCTCGTGGGGCAACGTTTCTACGGCGAGCCCGAACCCGAAGTGCATGCGGAAGTCGACGGTTCGTACATCTGCGCGTGGAGCGAAGAAACGGGCGGCGGCCGCATTTGGGGCGGCTCGCGTGCGCCCGATGCCGCGGTCGTTGCGGTGCGCGAACAGGTGCTGCTCAAGGCCATGCGTTTCGGCACCTTACGCGAAGACGGCTTGGAGTCCGTGACCCCGGCGCTTGCGGAATACGCGCGTGGCCGTATCTTCGGCGCGTTCGAATATCGCATGAACGTCGCACCTGGAGCGCGCGAAACGTTACGCCTCGCAGTGGTTTTCGACGGCCGCGGCACGCAGGCGGCGCGCGAAACGTTCGGCCGGCTACTCGTCGATTCGCAAGCGCTTTCTGCGACGCAAGCGTATTACGGCGAAGCACTCGCGGACGCGCGTTTCATGGTGCCTTCGCCCGTCATCAGCCGCGGCGTGGTGTGGGCCAAAGCGAACATGTTGCGCATCATCAAAGACTATCCGCAGGGTTGGGGCGCGACGAATTCGCCGCCTTCGGATATTCTCGTTTCTCGCGATACGTCGTGGTTCGTGCACGGCTTCGATTACTTCTTACCGCAGTTCAGCCGCGACGCGATCGAGCTCTTTAATCGCTTCGCCGAAGATTCGGGGCAAATCGTCGAATACGTGCGCGGTGTCAACGGCTTTCGCACGTCGTACGATCTCAATATCAACGACGACACGCCGTTGCATTTGGTCGCGATCCTGCATCATTACAACGCGACGCTCGACGACGGTTGGGTGAAGAGCCTCATTCCGTTAATCGTTAAAATCGCAGATTACCTGCTCTCGCAGCGGGACGATAACGGCCTGGTCTATTGCAACGCCAAGGGCGTCGATATGTACGGCATCACCTCGTGGCGCAACATTATTCCGTATTACACGCTCGACGGCGCGGTGACGGAAATCAACGCGGAAGCCGTCTTCGCGCTCGAATCCGCAGCGACGCTTTGCGCCGTTGCGGGCGAACGCGAGCATTGGGAGCGGTACGCGCGCGAAGCGGAGTCGTTACGCGCGCGCATGATGGCGTGTCTGTTCAATGAAGATACGGGCGCGTTCGTTCTCAATTACGATAAGGAACGCAACTACCAAGACAACTTCACGGCTGACGAAGTGTTCCCGGTACTCTTCGGCGTCGCGGGTAAAGAGCAGCGCCGCGCTATTCTCGCGCGACTGAGCGAACCCGATTTCGTAACACCGGTTGGATTACGCACGATCTCGACTGCAGATTCGTGGTACTTCCCCTCGCACGGCTTCGGATTGCTCGGCGGCGTGTGGCCCGACCTTACGCTATGGTTTGCGGTAGCGCTCGCGCGTAACGGCTTCGTGAACGAGGGCTCGGAGTGGCTCCAGAAAATCTACGCCACGATGGAGGAGGGCGCGCGCCGTAATACGGTGCCCGGCCAATTCGCCGAATGGTTCGACGGTGGCTCGCTGACCAACCGCGGCATGTACATGTCACCGTGGACGGGCGCGAAGTATTTGTGGGCCGTGGCGGAGACCGTCGGCGGTCTCGATGGCTACCGCACGAGCGGGCGACCGCACCTCTCTCCGCTGATTCCGGAGGGTTGGCACTGGGTCGCTTGCGCTCGGGTACGCTCTGGGGCGGGGCGCTGCACCTATGTCGTGGACGTCGCGCACAAATGCATCTATGGCGATATGCGCGAAGCGTCGGCGGAAGAGCCGTACCGCAGCATCTATGCCGGGACGGATGTAAGTGCCGAAGCGACGGTAACGCCGATCGAAGTCGGGGCGATCGTCTTTGAAGACGAAGGGGGCGCAGTGCGCGCGTTCATCTGCAACCTCGACGACGCGGCGCGTGAAGTCACCCTCGAATTCCGCGGCGCGAGCGTTCGACGGTCGGTCGCTCCCGGCGAATTGCTCGCCGTGACGCTCGCCGGAACGCCGCTCGATCGCGAAGCGTACCCGACCACGCCGGATGCCTTCGCGAGCATCGAAGCCCGGCTGCGCTAGATGGGTCCGCGTTCGGGGCTTTCGACGCTGCTGATTCTGGGCGCCGTGGTCCTCTTGGTCGCAATCGGCATCGGCAACGGCATGGGAAACCGCGTGCTGCGGTCCGTCTCGCATGCGCCCGAACTATCGACGACGCCCGTTCCGTTCGCGACGCCGTCGCCGGGCGATCAAGGCGGCCCGAACGCGCTCACGCTCAAGCGCCGGCACGTGACGAGCGTGGCGACCGATCCGGCGTTCCCGGACCCGCGCATCACGCCCGAACCGACGGCCTTTCCGACGCCGCGACCGGCTCCTAAAGCCACCCCGACGCCGTCGCCCGAGCCGACGCCACCGCCCGAGCCGACCGATGAAGTTCAGGCGCCGTACACGTCGCCGCCGCTCGCTTTTCCGCTGGTAAAACACTCACCGGGCGAGACCTCGCCTCCCGATGAAGCGCAACCGGGTGAGGCAACCAGTAGCCCTTGACTGGCGTCGCGTAACCGGTCAGTGGCGGTTGCCGTTCCAGCCGTTGCGGCCGTCGTTTCGATTCCAAGTGTTGCCGTACGAACCGTTGCCGTACGAGCCGTTGTTGTAAGCCGTCTGGCCGTTATTCGTAACCCAGCACGACTGCCCGTTGCACGAGACCGCTTGGCCCTGGTTGCCGGGATAATACGTTTGGCCGTTACGATCGACCACGCGGCCGTCTTGATAGACCGTGCTGCCGTCCTGTAAGTAGCCCTGCACGTTGTTCGCGGCGGCGTTTTTGCGCGCGACGTTGCTCTCGATCGCGACGCCCGCAATGAGGGCCGCGGCTCCGAAGAAAATGTTCCGCGTCGATGCGGCGCCGTCGGCTTTGGCCGGTGCGACGGTAGAGAGACCGAGTGCTCCGGTCAGGGCGAGTCCGGTTAATGCGAGCTTGATGTTCATGTGGCTTCGTGCCTCCTGAACACAGGTTACGGCCGGCGGCTTGGGTGTTGCTGGAGGTCTGGTGACAGTTCGATTAGGGCCGTCCTTCGGCCACCTTTGTACGCGGCTCGGCGTCTCTAGTGTGTGGGTTGATGTTCCTTGATAGAATAGGAACGGTAGATACGCTTTCGATCGGAGACCGGAACATGCATCACGGACAGAACGGTTCGCAGACGGGGACGCTTACCGTCAAGCGTGGCCTCGCGCAAATGCTCAAGGGCGGCGTCATCATGGACGTGGTAACGCCCGAGCAAGCCGTCGTGGCCCAAGAAGCCGGCGCCGTCGCAGTTATGGCGCTCGAGCGCATTCCGGCCGACATCCGCGCTTCCGGCGGCGTCGCCCGCATGAGCGATCTTTCGCTCGTCCAGCGCATCATGAAAGCCGTCACGATTCCGGTCATGGCGAAGGCCCGTATCGGCCACTTCGCCGAGGCACGGTGCCTCGAGGCGCTCGGTGTCGACTACATCGACGAGTCCGAAGTGCTGACGCCGGCCGACGATAAGTATCACATCGACAAAGAGCCGTTTTCGATACCATTCGTCTGCGGTGCGCGCGATCTCGGCGAGGCGCTGCGGCGCGTCGGCGAAGGCGCGGCAATGATTCGCAGCAAGGGCGAGGCGGGTAGCGGCAACATCGTCGAAGCCGTGCGCCATATGCGCACGATTCGCGACGCGATCGCGGAACTTTCGGTTGCGCCGCCCGAAGAGTTGATCGCGCGGGCACGCGATCTCGGCGCTCCGCTCGAACTCGTACGCCAAGTCGCTCGCGACCGTGCGCTGCCGGTCGTGCTGTTCTGCGCGGGTGGCGTCTCGACGCCGGCCGACGCCGCGCTCATGATGTCGCTCGGTGCCGAAGGCATCTTCGTCGGCAGCGGCATCTTCAAGGCAGCGGCGATCTATAAGAACGGTTTGCCCGAATACGACGACAACGGTTTTCCGAAAGTCGATCCGGAGATCGCGCTGCGGTATGCCAAGGCGATCGTCGCCGCGACGACCCACTTCGAAGACCCGCAAGCCGTCGTCGACGCGTCGCTTTCGCTTGGGGGCGCGCGACCGATGTTCGGCATCGATCTGCGTCAACTCGACCCGGGGCAACTTCTGAGCGCGCGCGGCAACTAACAGTGCAAGAGAGCGCGGGCATCGTCGGAGTCCTCGCCCTCCAAGGCGACGTAGCGGAACATCTGCGCGCGCTCTCGGCTTCGG
>CAXTIY010000281.1:0-4892 GCA_964244215.1 uncultured bacterium | reverse complement strand
GGCTCATGGTGGGTGGCTCCCGCTTCGGGACGAGGCTCGGAGGGAAATCGACCTAAACTTCGATGTCGCGACGCGATGGCCCGCGTGATCGACGAACTTGCTTGGTTGGGTCCACAGTGTACAAGTCATGACCGGTGTGGTCAATCCATAAAGCCCCAACCTCGGAAATTGCCTGAGGTCGCGGTTGATCCCAATTCATCGCCTGCAAGACTTCAAGAGCCGCGCGAAACGAACCCAATCCTCATCCCGGGGTCATTTGACGAAACGAACCCACTGAGACGAAATCCGCTTGTCAACTTCAGGTTGAGACAAGGATTTCCTCACAACATTATCGTTGTTAACGAGGAAAATTAACCGGGTTTCTGGGAAAAATTCCAGAAATCCGGATTCTCAGGCCATCGACCGAATTTCCGACGAGCCTATTGGTCTTCGAGCTGTCCAGGTAATCGGAGTCCATCCGAAAAAATTCGATCTCGGCTGTTCGAGGCTGTAGCGAAACGAACCCAATGACCCACCTCATCCCCTCTCGACGACCGGGCGATCCCGATGCGAAACGAACCCAACCCGCGTCAAGTCGTCCTGTCAGCGTCTTGCGAAACGAAGCCAATTCTTCACCGGAGTCGCCCGACGGAACGAACCCAACAGCCGAAATCGTCGCTCGACGAAATACCCGCCGAAGGCAACGCGATGTGATACCCAAAGCCGGTGAAGCCGCCCACCGAAAAAACGAGCTGCAACATCAGCGCGAACCAGAACACGGGCATCGATTGACCGAAAAACGCGAACGTCGTTACGGCGTAATCGCCGAACGAGTATGGTTTGATCGCGGCGAAGATACCGAACGCGACCCCGATCACGAGGGACAACACGAACGACGAGCCCATCAGCAACAAGGTCGCCGGGAAGCGTTCCGCGATTGCCGTGACGACGTCTTCGGAGTTCGAGGTCGAGTAGCCGAGATGGCCTTGCACCACCATGCCGAGCCAGCGAACGTATCGCACCGGCAGCGGCTGATCGAGCCCGAAGTTATGCTTGAGACGTTCGATATCGGCTTGCGTGATGTGTGGGTTCTGCAGGTACGGCGCGAGCGGACCACCCGGCGCGTTGCTCAAGATCCAATATAAAATCATCGAGATCAGCAACAGCAGCGGAATCGCCTGTAACGTTCTGCGGATAACGTAACTAGCCACGGGCGCGGTCCCCACGGACAATCGAAGGTGCGCGAGGGTTACGAGGCTTCCGGTCCGAGTCCTGTGTGCACGTGGGTAGCAGCAAGAGCCGGCAAGCCCAGGATGCGCCGCGCTTCCTCCGGCGTCGCGAGCGGGCGGCCGAGTTCGGCTGCGACGCGCGCGACTCGGGCGACGAGCTCGTCGTTGCGCGCGAGCCGGCCTTTGGAATAGTAGATATTATCCTCGAGGCCGACCCGGACGTGGCCGCCCATCGCGAGCGCGACGGTCGCGAGCGGTAGCTGTTGACGTCCGACCCCTGCGACCGACCACGTGCAGCCCGCCGGCAGGCCATCGACGAGGAAGCTCAGATTGCGGACCGTCGCCTCGAGCGCCCCCGGCACGCCGAGCACGAAATCGACGTGTTGCGGAAAGGCGAGCACGCCCTCGGCGGCGAGGCGCTTGGCATTGGCGAGGTGGCCCGCATCGAAGATTTCGAGTTCGGGCCGCACGCCGTAACGCTCCATCGCGGCCAAGATGTCGCGCATGAGCGGGAAGCCGTTTTCGAACACGTCTTCGCCGAAATTGACCGTGCCGCACGTTAGGGTCGCCATCTCCGGGCGTAAACGCAGCGGCTCCGTCCGTTCGGCGGCCGTCATACCGATCGAACCGCCCGTCGTGAACTGAACGATCAGATCGCTCGCCGCCCGAATCGCCGCGTAAGCGGCGGCGAACCGCTCGGGATCGCTCGTATTCGTACCGTCGTCCCTGCGGCAATGTACGTGAATCATCGCGGCGCCGGCGGCTTGACAGAGCGCCGCCGTCTCGCCGAGTTGCCGTGGCGTCAGCGGGAGATGCGGCGTCTGCTCGGGACGCAATTCGCCGCCGACGGCGGCCACCGTAACGATCGCGGGATCCATGCGTGGCGTATTTCGTTACGGGTGTTGTAGTCCCGCGGATAGCGGCGCTGCGCGTAACGCACCGAAGGCCCAAAAATTAAGCTCGGGCTCGTGATACGCACGACGATAATGCGCTCGTACATCCCACGACTTTTCAACGCAGAGCTTTTCAACGTGCAGCAATCGCTCAACTTGTGATCGGCTGATGGTGCGATCGCCTTGGTAGCAGTTTCGAAACACTTGCGATTCGAGTTCATCCGAGACCGGTTCTGAATAGGACTAAAGACCCGATTACTTTATGATGGGTCTTCAACGACACGCCCTAACCGGCCAGTACCCTCCAAATTTACGATTTTATTAGAATCGAGTAAGTAATCGATAAAGCGACAGCGAAAATTTCGACCTGCCTTGTTCGCGATTCGTAATCAGCGACGAGTTCTCGTGCTTTCTTACCCGAACCGAAAGGCCCAATTGAATACTAAGTCGTTCCTCGTTGGAGCGGCAGCCGGCGCGCTGTTGCTGCTTCCGAGTCAAGTCCCGGCAGCCGCCGCGCAACTTCGCTTTGCGGCGGATGCCGCTCCCACGCAAAACGTCGAATTCAATGTCAAGTTGCCGCTGCGCAATTCGGCGGAACTCGATGCGCTTATTCACGTTCAGTCGAGCGCGGATTCGCCGATGTACCACCACTTCTTGACCCCGGCCCAGTTCCGTACGAGCTTCGGACCGACGGCCGCGACGTTTGCGAAAGCGCAAGCGATCCTCCGCGCCAACGGCTTCGTCATCACGCGCGTCGATTCGCAGATGCTGCACGTGCGCGGCACGGCCGCAACGATCGGCCGCGCCTTCCACTCCCAACTCGGCGTCATCAGCCAAGTGGGCCAGCCGGCGTACTTCGGAGCCCGCACGCCGCTCGTGGTTCCGGCCGGCCTCAGTGCGCTCGGTGCGACCGTTAGCAGCCTCACGGGCACCATGCGTCCGAAGCCGATGTATCAGCGCGCCGCGGCCCCGCAGAATCGCTATTCGAAAGTCGGCGGCTACTGGTTCGACGATCTCAAACAAGCCTATTCGTATCCCTCGTACAATTCCGCCAACGGCAAAGGCGTGACGGTCGCAACGGTCGGCCTCTCCGATTACAGCACCTCCGATGCGCTCGCGTATTTCGCGCATGAGAAGCTCGGCGCGGGCGGCATCGCGCCGGCCCCGACCCTCGGTCGCGTGTTGCTGCCAGGCGCGGCGCCTTTCGATCCCAATTCGGGAATCGGTGACGAAGCCGACCTCGACGTTCAGCAAGTCGGCGGGAGCGCTCCGGGCGCGACCGTCATCGGCGTTTCGTTCGGCACGAATTCCGAATTCCTCGACGCCTACGCGTATCTCGACGAATCGAATTTCGCCGATATCGTGACGACGTCGTACGGCGAATGCGAACTCTATTACACGGCCGCATACAACCACGGCATCGATCAGACGAGCATTCTGCAGTCCTATCACGATCTGTTCCGTCAGGGCAATTCGCAAGGCATTACGTTCCTCTTTAGCTCCGGCGACAATTCGGGCACGCAATGCTATCCCGTCGCATACTTCGGTCCGGGCACGGGCAAGACGTACGCTCCGGTCAACCACGGCGCCGGCATCTGGGTCGACGATCCGAACGTCACGGGCGTCGGCGGCACGAATCTCATCACCAAGTACGCGAAAGGCAGCCTCAATTCGTCGTACGTTTCCGAAAATGAAATCGGCGATCGCATCACGACCGCCGTCGACTTCGACGGAACCGGCAACGCGATCCAAGGCGCGCTTTGGGGTTCGGGCGGCGGTCCGAGTTCGATCTTCGCAAAACCGAGTTTCCAGAAACTCATCCCGACCGGCTACAACACGCGTACCGTGCCGGACGTCTCCATGCACATGGGCGGCTGCCCGTTCTACGGACCCGGCATCAACGTCGAGTGCGACCTCGTGAACCGCGATAGCTTCGACTACGCCGTCATCGGCGGCGAACTCGGCGGCTTAATCGGTACGAGCGCATCCTCACCCGAATTCGCGGGCCTGCTCGCGGTCAAAGAGTCGATCATCAAGAGCCGCATGGGCAATGCGAACGAAGACATCTATCGTCTCGCCGCCAAAAACGCGACGGGCAAGTACTTCCACCAAGGCATCTATGCGTACAACGGTATCGTACGCGTGCCGCAGGGCAAACTCGGATACAATCCGATCGTCGGCGTCGGTACCCCGATCGCCAACAACTACGTCGGCTTACCGAATGCGCCGCTCGCGGGCAATCCGCAAACCCCTAGCAACCCCTAAGCGCTTCGAATCCAAAGCGCGAACGAGAGTCCGTGGCGAACGCCGCGGGCTCTTTTTATTAGCGGCTCGCCATTAGAGCGCCGCGCGCGCCCGGGCGAGCAGCGCCGCATCGAGGCCGAGCACGCCTGCGAGCGCGAGCGCATCGGCATGCGGCAACGTCGTTTCGTCGACGCGTGCCACCGAATAGTCGGTCGAACGCGCGATGCGTTCGAGCGCCGCGTGTAATTCCAGCGGCACGTCGTTCTCGTGCACGAATTCGCGCAAGCCGCCGACGGCGTAGTGCGGTGCGCGCGCACTCGCCGCGACGCCCGCGAAGTGTGTCGCCGCGAGTCCGAGCGCGCCGCGTTCGCGCAACGTTTCCACGAGTGCGACGAGCAGCGCGCGGCCTTCCCGCGGTGAGGTGGTGCGCGCGAATTCGTCAACGAGAACGAGCGCGCGCGTCCGGCGGCGTGCTAGGAACGCGCCGAGTTCAACGACCTCGCTACCGAAGGCGCTCAACAACCCGTCGTCTTCCGGCGCCGCACCG
>CAXTIY010000280.1:0-5029 GCA_964244215.1 uncultured bacterium | reverse complement strand
CGCGCCCCGCCTCGGCGCGGGCGAGGGCCTCGTCGATCGTCGGCGCGAGGACGGTGAAGTGCGCCATCTTACGCCGCAGCGCCGCATGGCGCTTACCGTAGACGTGCAGCTTGATATCGGGATCGCGCAGTAATTCCGGAATGCCGTAGAGCATGTCGCCCGTGCCCGTCCCGAGCACGTTGACCATAACGGCCGGTTCGAACAGCTTAGGTTCGACGAGCGGCAAGTCGCAGATCGCGCGTACGTGCGCTTCGTATTGCGAAATCTGCATCGCGTCGAGCGAATAGTGGCCGCTATTATGCACGCGCGGAGCGATCTCGTTGACGAAAATATCTTCACCGAGCACGAAGAACTCGACGCAATACGCACCGACGAGCGAGAGCCGCGCGCCGATCGCTTGCGCCTGCTCGCGCACGCGCCGGGCGACCGTCTCCGTTACGCGCGCGGGCACGATCGTGGTCGCGAGCACGCCGTGATCGTGCATATTTTCGGTGACGGGAAAAGCGATCGCCGAGCCGTCCGTGCCGCGCGCACAGATGAGCGAAACTTCCAAACCGAACGGCACGAACCGTTCGTAGACCAAGGCAGCGCCGCGCGCGGCCCTCAGTGCGTCGCGCGCGGCAGAATCGTCGCGCACGACCCATTGACCTTTGCCGTCGTAACCGCCGCGAGCGGTTTTCATGACGGCCGGAAAGCCGACTTCGCGCATCGCGGCCGCGAGACTCGCGTCGTCCGTCACCGGCGCGAACGGCCCGACCGATGCGCCGATGTCGCGCACGAACGTCTTCTCGAGCATCCGATCTTGAGTTGTGCGCAGTACGTCGCCGCTCGGCCTCACGAGGCGCCGGTCCGCTTCGAGCGAGCGCACGGAATCCAGCGGTATGTTTTCGAATTCGTACGTCACGACGTCCGACCGCGCACCGAGTTCGCCGATCGCGCGCAAATCGTCGTAGGCGGCGATGATTTGCTCGTCTGCGATTTGTCCCGTCGGCGAATTCGGTAACGGCTCGAGCGTCACGACGCGATAACCCATGCGCTTGGCTTCCAGCGTCAGCATGCGGCCGAGCTGGCCGCCGCCGAGAATGCCGATCGTCTCGATCACAGGCGCGTCGCTTCCACCTCGGCCGCGGCGGCCGCGCTGCGCTGCTCTAAGCGCCGCAACAGTTCGCGATCGTCGAGTGCGAGAATGCGCGCCGCAAAGAGCGCGGCGTTGGTCGCATTTCCGACGGCCATCGTCGCGACGGGCACGCCCGCCGGCATCTGCACGATCGAAAGCAATGAATCGAGCCCACCCGCGGTCGCGGTGCGCACGGGTACGCCGATTACCGGAAGCTGCGTTTTCGCGGCCGTCATACCCGGTAGATGCGCGGCGCCGCCCGCGCCCGCGATGATCGCGCGCAAACCGCGTGCGGCGGCGGTTGAAGCATAATCGAATAGTAAATCCGGCGTCCGGTGCGCGGAGACGACGCGCATCTCGTGCGAAATTTCGAGCTCCGCGAGCGTCGTCGAGGCGGCGCGCATCGTTTCCAAATCCGACACGCTGCCCATGATGATACCGACGCGAGGTTGCTCCATCGTGTTGCGTTTCGCGCGTCGCGCGAAGGCGACCTCGACGGCCTCGCAAAAGCGCGCGCTATGGAGCGCTTTCTGCTCGGAATCAACTACTGGCCGCGCACGAGCGCCATGGCGATGTGGTCGCGCTTCGATTTGGGCGAGATCGATGAAGACTTCGCGCGTATCGCGGCCCTCGGGCTCGACGTCGTGCGCTTCTTTCTCATGTGGTCGACGTTCCAACCCGCTCCGGACGAGCTCGACGAAGGGGCACTCGACGATTTCGTGCGCGTACTCGACTGCGCCGAGCGGCACGGACTGCGTGCGATGCCGACGCTCTTTTGCGGGCACATGAGCGGTGTGAATTGGTTGCCGGAATGGACTCTCGACCGCACGACGACGAGCGGCCGCTTTCGCACGCTCGTTGCGGGCGCCCGCGACGCACCTTTCGGCATCGGCGACTTCTACACGGGCGATCTGCTCGCGGCGCAGCGGCGGTTCGCACGCGCGGCGGGTTCTCGCGCGCGCGGGCACGCCGCGCTCTTCGCTTGGGATCTCGGCAACGAATTTTCGAATTTGCGCGAACCGCGTTCGCCACGCGACGCGGCAGATTGGAGCGCGGTCTTAACGCAGGACTTGTTCGAGACCTCGCACGCCGGTTCGACGGGCGGCCTGCACGGCGAAGATCTCGAACGCGATCGAAACATCCGTCCGTCGTCGATCGCGCGTCCGTGGGCGTTCGCAACGATGCACGGCTATCCCGTCTATAGCGGCTTCGCCCGAGATCGCACCGATGCCGAAGTCGTGCCGTTCTTGTACGAAGTCGCGGCGTCGTGCACGCAGAAGCGCGTGCTTTTTTCGGAGTTCGGTAATCCGACGTGTCCGCCGCCGGCGCGAAGGGCCGAGTTTTTGTGTCTTTCGGAAGACGAAATGACCGTCTACGCACGGACGGTACTCGAACGGCTTGCGGCGCGGGGCGCGCTCGGAGCCTTTTGGTGGTGCTGGGCGGATTACGCACCCGGCCTCGCGGCGACGCCGCCCTTCGATCGCGCGCCGCACGAGTTGACCTTCGGACTCGTGCGCAACGACGGATCGGAAAAACCCGTCGCAAAGACGCTCGCGACGTTCGCGCGCGAGCGGCGCGAGGTGCGGCCGGCGCCAACCGCGATCGTCGAAGAGACGGCGTATTTCGCGGACCTCCCGACGACGCAAACGCAAGCGTATGCGGCTTACGTCGCCTCTCATCGCTCCGGTCGCGACCTCGTATGAAGCGGCGGGTCGCGATCGTAACCGGCGCGTCGTCGGGTATCGGCCGAGCGCTCGCGGAACGCGCGGTACGCGGCGGCTGGAACGTCGTCGCCGTCGGGCGGCGCGCGGAACGTCTGACCGAACTCGCGACGCTCGTCGACGGGGCGACGGGTTCGCTCGTCACGCTCGCGCTCGATCTTCGCTCGCCGCATGCCGCCGAACGCATCGTATCGGCCGCCCTCGAAGCGTTCGGCACGATCGACGTGCTCGTCAATAACGCGGGCGGCGTCGCCGTCGGGCCGATCGCGGAGCAAAGCGACGCGGCGTTGCTCGAGCAAGTCGAAACGCACATCGTCGTGCCGCTCGCGCTGACGCGCGAAGCGCTACCGTCGCTACGCGTTTCGAAGGGTCATATCTTTTACGTCGGCAGCGGCGTGGCCCGCATTCCGGTCGGAACGCTCGGAGCCTATCCGCCGGTTAAGGCGGCGGTTCGAAACATGACGCGCATCGCCCGTAACGAGCTTCGCGGCGACGGGATCGCCGTTACCTATATCGATCCGGGCGCCGTCGCGACGGAATTCATGACGCGCGCCGGCTTCGCGGGCCCATCGCCGAATCTCGCCGCTTCGCCTTACGACGTCGCACGTAAGATCTTCGCAGCTTTCACCACGCGCCGGCTCGTGGTCAACGCCGTCCCTTGGCAAACTTTGTTCGTCGCCATCGGAGAAGCGCTGCCGCGGCTCACCGATTTTATTTTAGCGCGCGCACCGCAGATCGTCGGCGGCGAGCGGCTCGAAACGTTGCCCGCGCCTGGGCCCGAATCGATCGCGTTGCCCCCGATCGGCGTCGCAAACGACGGCTCCCCGGAAGCCGCGACACCGGCGGCGTCGCCCTTCGATTCGGCGTTGGCCCCCGTCGCATCGCGCATGCGACGCCTCAAACTAAGCGATGACTTCGTACGCCGCATGCTCGTGAAAGACGCGGAACTCGACGCGGACGACATCGCGCTGCGCTGGGCGGGCATGCCGAACAAAAACGAACGGGCGCTTACGAGCGACGTGCTGGCGGCGCTCGCGGAAGCCGGTTACGTGGCTAGAGAGGCGCCGAACATCTATCGCGTGGTGCGCGAACCCGCGGCGGATTAAGCCCCGAAGACGAGGCGTTCGGCGACGTCGGCGACGGTCGAACGGCTCGTCGCATCGAACGCGTGGGCGAGGACGCCGTCCAGGACGTACACCACGCCTGCCGCGATCGTTCGCGGTGCCTCGCAACGTACCAGGCGCGCCTCGCGCAGGCGGCCGATATAGGATTCGAGATCGGCGAGCACGAGGCGCCGCCACCGTTCGTCGCTCGTGCGCCAGGCGCGCGAACGGCGCGTTAATTCATCGAGCAATCCGGCGACCCAGCCGCGAAGCCTCGCGGGCTCGGCATCGCCGAGTGGCGCATCCAAAGGCGGCAGCCCGGCTAACACGTCGGCGAGCATCCGGTCGGCGGCCGCGTGCAGCGCGCCTTCCCGATCCGGAAAGAGACGGTAGAAAGTCGTGCGCGATAGATGAGCCGCGCGCACCATGACGTCGACGGTGAGAAAATCGGCGTCACGCGTTTCCAATAGGTGCAAGATCGCCGAGATCAGTCGCGTGCGGGCGTCGTCCGTGCGCTTCGACGACACGTGCCGCGCAACCGGGCCGCGACGAGAACGACCCGGCAGCGTCGTCCGAAGAGCGACGTCTCGGATGAGGATGCGTTGCGTAGCGTCTCCCGAGTAGCTCATTTCGACATTCCTGGAACGTCGTTCACGCGATTAGCATACAACAAGCATTGCCCCCTTCGAAAGGGGGAGTTTTGCCGCAAACGTCGTTTGGGTAGCCGAGCAAGCCTTTCCGTAGCGATCGGCGCCCCGAAGCGACGTCGAAAAAAGAACGAAAAGATCTCTATAACCCAAAGTGTCGCGCCGAAAATACTTAAAAATACAGTTTACCTACTTGCTGCTACGTCGCCTCCGCGCGCGGGACATAAGTGGCCTCTGCGTATCACGTCTCCGCGAGGAATCCGGCGAACTATCTTGCACGTTAGCCCGTAGTCAATGATTGCATTTTTTCGATTGTCTTCACGACGTTTGCTCGCATTACGCATGTCGTCGCTCATCGGAACGTTCACGCTCGCGCTGATGTTTCTGCGTTTGCCGGCGGGCGCTCATCCGCTTGGCAACTTCACTATTAACCACTTAACT
>CAXTIY010000279.1:0-5042 GCA_964244215.1 uncultured bacterium | reverse complement strand
CGAGAACGCCAAGGCGCTGGCCGGCCGCGTCGACCACATACCAGTCGTGTTGAGTTTCTGCCGTTTTCTGTTGGAAGGTGCGCATCATGGGCCTTATCGAGACGAGCGAAAAACGGACCCACCGGGCCCGGACAACCTTCGGATTGTACCGGAGGCCGGGCCGCCTGTCAACGAAGGACGAGCCGCTCGGCGCCGCTTCCGGTCACCCGACGCCGTAGCCGGCCCGGGCGAGTTCCTCGAGCGCCGGCACGTCTAGCAACAGCATCCCGCGCAGACGGCCGCCCCGAACGAGCCCCCGGCGCGCGAAGTCGGCGACCGTCGAGGAGCACGTTTCCCGAGTCGTGCCGGCCAAACGTGCGAGATCTTGCTGGGAAAACGGAAGGTCGAGCTTCACGCCTGCGGGCGTCGCGCTACCGAAATCGTCGCCGAGTTCCAAGAGACTCGCAGCCACGCGACCGTCGACGCTCGAGCGGCTGAGCTCTTCGAGACGTTTCTGAATGCGCTCGACCCGCCTGCCGATCGAAGCCGCGAAGCGAACGCTGAGCCCGGGATCCGCCGCGGCGGCGGCGGTCCACGCGTCGGGTGCGAGCAGTAAGACGTGCCCTTCCGAAAGCGCTTCCGCGCCCGTCTCCGCAGGCCGGTCTCCGAACGCGGCGTTCGCCGCCAAGACGTCGCCGCGCGAAGCGAGGCCGAGCGTCACGTCGCGCACGAACGCCGCATTGCGGAAGATGCGGAAATAGCCGCCGATCACCACGACCAGCGTCGCTCCGTCGAGCGGCACGACCGCACGGCGCGCGACGGCCTCGACGCGCCCGACGGCGCTGAGCCGGTCGAGATCGTCCGAGCGTAAACCCCGGGCCGTTCGATCGTTCACAAGGGAAGCTTACTTGTGGGGGTAAGGATGGCGCACTCATGTTCGATGCTAAAGATCTCTTCGAACTCTCCGAGACGGAAGTCGACGACCTGCCGTTCGGTCTCATATCCGTCGATCATGAAGGCAACATCGAACAATACAACAGCTACGAATCGCGCCTCGCGCGCCTTTCGAAAGAACGGGTCATCGGCCGCAACTTTTTTCGCGACGTCGCGCCGTGTACCGCGGTGCAAGGCTTCATGGGGCGCTTCCAGCGTTTCGTAAGAGACGCGGGAGACGGAGCCGAATCGTTCGATTACGTCTTTCGTTTCGCATTCGGCGTTCAACACGTGAACATCACATTTCTTCGTTCGAGCAAAAACCAAAACATCAAAATTCTCGTCAATCGTTACGACGAATAGCCGTTTCTTGCGAAGAGGCGAAATCGCGATAGATAACGTTGACCAAGCATAGCCCTTGCGGCGGAGCGGTCGGCCCGGCAACGCGACGATCGCGCGCGGCGAGCATCGTGACGACGCTTTCGGGCGAGGTTACGCCCGCGCCCACATCGAGCAGCGTTCCCGTGATGATGCGAACCATGCGGTGCAAAAAGCCGGCCCCCTCATAACGGAAACGCACGAACTCGCCGACGCGCTCGAATGCGATCGCGTGCAGGCTACGGACCGTCCCGCCGCGATCGGGACGCACGCCGCAGAACGTCGCAAAATCTCGTTCTCCAACGAGGTGCGCCGCGGCCGCGCGCATCCGCTCGATATCGAGCGAACGGTAATCGTGATGCGCGAAGCGGCGCCACACGGCCGAGGGATGCCGCCGGTTGAGTACGAGATAGCGATAGTGCCGGGCGAGCGCCGAATTACGCGCGGAGAACGAAGCGTCGACGCGCTCCGCATCGCGAGCCGAGAGATCGGGCGGCAGCGACGTATTGAGGGCGATCGCGAGTTTTTCTATCGGAAATTGCGCGTGCGAAACGAACGAAATCACCTGGCCCGATGCGTGTACGCCCGCATCCGTGCGACCGGCGACCGTCACTTTCACCGGGCGATCGAAAAGCCGCCCGAGCGCGAGTTCGAGTTCGCCCGCGATCGTGCGAAGCTCCGGCTGATATTGGAATCCGTAGAAATCCGTGCCGTCGTATTCGACGACGACACGGTACGTCGCATCGGCCGGCGTTAAATCGCTACCGCGCGACGCGGAACCTCGCGACCTTCATCGAGATCGAGTAAGTCGGCCCAGGTCGTGATGTCGGTGCGTTCGGGAGCGAGCGACGATCGTAACTGTTCGAAATAAGCCGCGCCGTCGCTTCCGGCTGCGGGCTTCATCGCCAAGAAGTCGGCGTTAAAACGTTCGATCTCTTCGGGCCGCTTCAACTCGGTGTGCAGCTTGATGAAATCGGCGATTTCACTAACCTGCTCGGCGATCTTCACTTTAGCCAGAAACGCTTCGTGATCGATAGCGAGGAATTCGAAAACCGTCTGGTCCATCGGACAGTTGTAGTGGTATTCGCCTGCGGTGCCCTCCGCAAACGCCTTGGCTTTATCGGCCGTGCGGGCGAGCATGACCACGCCGTCGATGGTGTCGCGCACGCTGCGCGGATACGACTTGGTAAGATCCATTGATTACTCCATGACCGTAAAACGGTGACGCGCGATAAGGTGGCGCCCGATTGCCCGTTACCCATTCACGTCTGTCCGCAACTGCCTGGCAACGCCCTCTCCCTTGACAGCGAAAACCGGGCATGCTATGCGTACGGTGATGTACGGATTCGCGCTGAGCTTCGCCATGTGTCGTCCCATCCGAAGGCGGCTTGGCCTAGCGTGATTCGGGTGCGTCGCTGCATTTCATGAACGTAAAGCCTCGCCGAGCGAGGCTTTTTTAATACTCGACGCTTTCCCATCTCAACAGGAGGCGAGCACCCCATGAATAGTCTCAACCGCCGAACTTTGCTGCGCGGAGCCCTCGCGGCCGCCGGAACGGTCGCCCTCGGGCGCCGCGTCTCGGCCGCGCCGCTCGCGACGCTGTCCCTCGATTATGCGTATTACAATCCGCCGAGCCTCATCCTCAAAGGGCAAGGCTGGCTCGAAGCCGCGCTACAACCGCTCGGGACGCGCGTCGAATGGGTGCTTTCGCTCGGCTCGAACAAAGCCAACGGCTTCTTAGCCGCAAACGCCGTGCAGTTCGGCTCGACCGCCGGTAGCGCGGCGTTGCTCGCACGCGCCAACGGCTCTCCGATTAAAACGGTATTCCTCTACTCCCAACCGGAGTGGACGGCGCTCGTCGTCGGCAAGAATTCGACGCTTAAGCGAGTAGACGAACTGCGCGGTAAGCGGATCGCGGTGACCAAAGGGACCGACCCGTACTTCTTCTTGCTGCGAGCGTTGCGCGACGCGCACCTCGAGCAAAGCGATGTCGAGATCGTGGAGTTACAGCATCCCGACGGCCGTACGGCGCTCGAACGCGGGCAGGTCGATGCGTGGGCCGGCCTCGATCCGCATATGGCGGCTTCGGAACTCGATGCCGGGTCCCGGCTGCTCTATCGCAACGTCGCGTACAACACCTATGGAGCGCTCAACGCGCGTGAAGACGTTCTGAGCGATCACCCGGACGTCGCGGCGATCGTGCTGCGGCAATATGCCCGCGCGCACGCTTATGCCGCCGGGCGTACTCCCGAAACGGCCAAAATCGTCGCCGCCGCCTCGAACTTAAACGTGCGCGTCGCGGAGCGGCAGCTATCCCGCACGCGCTTTCCCGATCCGTCGCCCGGCGCCGCGTATTCTACGGCGCTCGCCGGCGTCGTTCCGATCGTCCGTTCCAATGGGCTCGCGCTACCGTCGGCCGATCTCGACGCGGCGCTCGCGTCGCTGCCGGATCCGGCGCCGGCGCGAGCCGCGCATGCGTAACCGGCTCCTCGCGCTCGCATTACCGCTCGTACTGCTCGTTTTGTGGGCGTTCGCAACGACCGTCGGCGGCATAAAAGTTTATCAGCTCGCTTCGCCCGCCGACGTCGGACGCGAGCTCGCTTCGCTTGCCGCGAGCGGCTTGCTCTGGAAAGATCTCGGCGCATCGGCCGGGCGGGTCGCGATCGGCTTCACGTGCGCGTTCGTCCTCGCCGTCGCACTCGGCACGGCGGTCGGTTTGTCGCGGAGCGTGGAGGCCGTATTCGATCCGACGCTACAGGCCTTGCGCGCCGTTCCGTCGCTCGCGTGGGTGCCGCTGCTGCTGCTCTGGCTCGGAATCGGCGAAACGCCGAAGCTCGTATTGATCGGCATCGGCGCGTTCTTTCCGATTTACGTTAATCTCGTCGCGGGTATTCGCGGCGTCGATCGCAAGCTCGTCGAGGTCGCGGAGATCCTCGGCGTGCGTGGCTTTGCGCTCGCACGCCGCGTGGTGTTGCCCGCCGCTCTTCCCTCACTGCTCGTCGGCGCGCGCATCGGCTTGACGCAGGCGTGGTTGTTCCTGGTCGCAGCCGAACTACTCGCGTCCACTCGCGGGCTCGGATTTTTATTGACTGAGGGTCAGCAGATATCTCGCACCGACGAGATCCTGACCGCCATCGTGCTGCTCGCACTATGCGGGAAGCTTTCCGAAGGTGCGATGCGGGCCGTCGAACGGCGTACGCTGCGCTGGACCGACGGCCTCTCCGTATGAGAGCCGCGCTATGAAGGCCGCGATCCGTGTCGAGCGGCTTAGCAAACGTTATGCGAAGCGCGACGTCTTCGAGCGGCTCGATCTCGAGATTAGCCACGGGGAGACGGTCGCAATGCTCGGCGCGAGCGGCTGCGGAAAGAGCACGCTGCTGCGTTGCATCGCGGGCCTCGTTCCGCTCGACGCGGGCGACGTTGCGGTCGACGGAAACGTCGGCTTCGTTTTTCAGGAACCGCGCTTGATGCCGTGGCTGACGGTAGAACGAAACGTAGCGTTCGCCGCCCGCGACGATAGCGAACGCGCGCGCGTTCGGGACGTCCTCGCGCTCGTCGGGCTCGGGAGCGCCGCGCATCTGCTGCCCAAGGAGCTTTCCGGCGGCATGGCGCAACGCGCCGCGCTCGCGCGCAGCCTCGTGCGCAGTCCGCAAATCTTATTGCTCGACGAGCCGCTTTCGGCGCTCGACGCGCTCCTGCGTATCGAGTTGCAAACGGCGCTCGCGCGCATCGTAAGCGAAACGCGTTGCACG
>CAXTIY010000278.1:0-5057 GCA_964244215.1 uncultured bacterium | reverse complement strand
GGCGCCAACTACTGCACGAGTTTCTTAAAGGCGCATCATGACTAACGTAATCTACAGTACCGTGCTCGACATACCCGCTAGTGAAGCGTGGGATGTGGTGCGCGATTTCGGCGGACTACCAAAATGGTTTCCCTTCGTCTCGCAATCGGTGTTGCGTGACGGTGCGCGACCGACGGAAGTTGGAGCGGTTCGCGATAATACGGTCGATCAAGGCAAGATCATCAGCGAGAAGCTCGTCGAATTGTCCGATCGCGAGCGCCGAATGACTTACGCGTTGGTTGGTGGCGATGTGCCAATGACCGATTACAGTTCCACGCTCACGATTCACGAGATCACCGAAGATGGCCGCACCTTCGCGGTCTGGACGGCGCGTTACGAACCGGTTGGCGATCCCGCCACCACGGAAGACTGGGTGCGAAACGGCATATTCAAAACCTGTCTTCAAGAGCTTGAGCGGGTGCTTAAGGAAGAGCGCGCTAAAGTTAATGTTTAAAGTACGGTTCTTGCTCTGTGTGAGAATAATGGCTCCGGTCCGTAGCGACGCAGCTCGGTAGATCGCACAGACGATGAACTACGCTTAACTCGGGAACACCGGACTTCTGGTCTCGCGCCTTTGCCTCGGTACGATGACCTTTGGCGACGGCAGCGGCGTCTACGAACACGTCGGCAATCTCGACCAGTCGGGTGCCGCAAGCCGGGACCTGTGAGCGGGAAGCCGGATAGCGTCGCTATTCGACGTTCTGTAGCACGGCTCGAGCTTCTCATACGCTCGAGGCTACCGGTCGATCATAGCCATTGCAGCGGCACTGTAGCGCTGCCCGGCGACGCCTTGCCGCCCGACGGCATTGTTGAGCCGCTCAATGTCTTGCTGCGTTAAAGCGAGTGATGCCGCCGCGACGTTCTCCTCGAGATACGTGCGCCGTTTCGTGCCCGGAATCGGCACGACGTTATCGCCGACGTTCAGCAGCCATGCCAGCGCGACCTGACCGGGAGTCGCGCCGTGAGCCGCCGCGATTCCCTTCACGAGATCCGCAATTTTCATATTCGCATCGAAGTTCTCGCCTTGCAGCCTTGGATCGCCCTTCGCCCTAAAATCTTCGGCTGGATAATCCTCCGCGCGTTTTGCTGCGCCGGTGAGAAACCCGCGGCCGAGCGGACTAAAAGGCACGAGGCCGATTCCAAGTTCCCGCAACACGGGCATGATCTCGTTGTCCAAGTTGCGTTCCCACACCGAATATTCGCTCTCTAAGGCAGACAATGGCAGAACGGCATGAGCACGGCGTATCGTGTCCACTCCCGCTTCAGAGAGGCCAAAGAATCGCACTTTGCCGGCGCCGATTAGATCTTTCACCGTTCCGGCGACGTCTTCGATCGGGACGTTCGGGTCGACGCGGTGCTGGTAAAGAAGATCGATACGATCGGTTTGTAATCGTTTTAGCGACGCTTCGACGACTCCACGGATGTGTTCGCGACGGCTGTCGGCGCCGGAGTCCGCGCCGACTGACCGGCCTTCGTTGATCACGAATCCAAATTTCGTCGCAATGGTCACTCCGTCGCGCCGGCCCTTAAGCGCGCGCCCGACGAGTTCCTCATTGACGAACGGACCGTAAGACTCCGCGGTATCGAACAAGGTGCAGCCGATCTCGATCGCTCGGTGAATCGTGGCGATCGACTCCGTATCGTCGGGCTGGCCGTACGCATGACTCATGCCCATGCAACCGAGACCGATCGCGGAAACTTCTAAACCCTGTTGGCCTAGCTTGCGCTTTGGTAACATGATGGACCCTTCTCTCTATCGTTCGATTCGTTGGTCACGAAAATATTTGGCTGCTGCCGCCAAGGCGGAGTGCTCCAAGCAAATGTTACGAGAGGAGCTTCTCGATCGTGACGGGCAGCGAACGAATTCGCTTTCCGGTGGCATGATAGACGGCAGCCGTGATCGCCGGGGCGAGCCCCGCGAGACCGATTTCGCCAACTCCGCGCGCACCGAGTTCGTTTAAAGAAAAGTCGGGGTGATCGAGGAACGTGACATCGATCTTCGGTGTGTCGGCATTGGTCGACATAACGTAATCGGCGAGATTCCGATTGAGCGGTGTCAGCGTACGCTCGTCGTACTGCGTCTCCTCGAAGAGGGCCATGCCGATGCCCATCACGACGGCGCCGGCGATCTGATTGGCGGCGGTCTTGGGGTTGATGATCCGCCCTGCGTCGATCACGGTAACGATGCGGGAAACGTGTAGCCGCGCGATTTCCGGCTGCCAGCGAACCTCAACGAACTGGGCGCCGAAGGAGTGCCGTGAGAGGGTTGGACTCTTTTCGCCAAATGTGCCCGCCGATTTCCCGACGCCGCGCACCGTCGTTTTTCCCGCCGCGAGTAGTGCGGCTGAAAACGGCAACGTCGTGGACGCATCGATCGCCGCGAGTGCGTTGCTCACGGCTTGCATGACGGCCGGAATGACGGAGGCTGTTACCATCGATCCGCCGGATGTCGGGCCGAGCGGAAGGTTCGTGTCGCCGAGCTGGACGCGAACCTTATCCGGCGTCACGGCGGCTGCGTGCGCCGCGACTTGTGCCAATACGGTGTACGTGCCGGTCCCGATGTCCTGTGTTCCGCAGCGTACATCGACGGTACCATCGACGTTGAGATCGACGGACGCCTCAGCGGCGTCTCGCTCGCCGATCCAGGCCGCGCCGGCGACGCCCCAACCAAGAACCGCGCCATCGTTCGTCATCGAGCCCACGCCCGCCGTTCGGGCTGACCACCCGAACTTCTGCGCGCCTACGGTCAGGCACTCGAGGTAATGGCGGGACGAAAACGGGATGTTCAGACCCTCATCGATCGCCGGCTCGTTGTCGAGCCGCAGCTTCACCGGATCGACATTGAGCGCAATCGCTAGTTCGTCGTACGCGGATTCTGTTGCGAACAAACCGGGTACCGCACCGGGTCCACGCATCGCCGTCGGCGTGCCGATGTTGCGCCGCTGGAACGCACTCCGTATTCGAAGATTCGGCGTGCTGTAAAAAAATGGCGAAGCCTCGCCACAGTTCTCGACATAATCGTCGAGCACTGAGGTCGTGTTCCAGTAGTCGTGGTCGAGCGCGACGAGTTTCCCCGCCGTCGTCGCGGCCAAGCGCACGCGTTGATGCGTATCCGGACGGTGACCGACGTTTGCAAACATCATGTCTCGCGTCACCACGAGCTTTACCGGGCGGCGTACGTGTTGCGCGGCGACTGCCGCAAGCGCGGATTGCGGCCACGGCCAAAGCTTGCCGCCAAAGCCCGATCCGAGGAATCGGCTGATCACGCGCACGTGTGAATCCGGCAAGCCGAGCATTATCGCGAGCGCTTTGCGGTGGTTCTCCACGGCCTGAGACGTCTCGTAGAGCGTAACCGAATCGCCGTCCCACACGGCAACGGATGCGTGCAGCTCGATCGGATTATGCGTTTCGGCCGGCGTGCTGTACGTCGCATCGACTCGTACCGGTGCAGACGCGAACGCTGCATCGACGTTGCCGCGCTGGCTCGTGACCTTCGCCGGCGCTTCCGGAACACCGGGCGTCGGGCCGGCACGATATGTCGGCCGAACGCGCTCGGCGGCAGCCGTTGCGGTTTCGAAAGTTTCCGCGATCACGAGTGCCACGTACTGTCCGAAATAGCGAATCGTCGTATCGGATAGTGGAGGGCGGCGTTCGTCGATCATCGGCGATGCATCGCCTTGCGGAATCGCGATCAGTCTGCGCGCGTTGCCATGATGCAGAATATCGACTACGCCCGGCATACGGCGCGCTGCGTCGCTGTCGAGACCCGTCAGCTCACCCGAGCTGATGGCGCTACAAACCGGCACGGCATACGCCATATGTGGAAACCGATGGTCCGACGTGTAGACCGCGCTCCCCGTGACCTTGTGGCGGCCATCGACACGGTCGATCGGTATGCCGACGCTCATGCGAATTGCTCCGAGGTTACGTGCTTGAGCGCCGCGACGACGCAGCGCTTCGCCAGTTCGATCTTGAACCCGTTCTCGCTACCAGGCTTGGCGCCGCTCATCGTCGCCTCGGCTGCGCTCGCGAAGAGTGCCACACCAGGCGCCCGCCCTTCGAGTGCATCCTCCGCTTCTACGGCGGCCCAGGGTCGCGTCCCGACGCCGCCAAGCGCGATGCGAACGTTGCGCATTAAGCCGCCTAGGAAATCGAGCGCCACGGCGGTCGAAGCGAGCGCGAACTCGTACGATGCCCGGTCGCGCAGTTTGAGATAGTACGAGCGCCTCGACTGCCGCTTCGCCGGCAACGTGACCGCGACGATCAGCTCGCCCGGCGCAAGTATGGTTTCACGCTCGGGATGGTCTTCCGGTAAGAGAAAAAATTCGCGAAACGGTACGATCCGCTTGGCGTTCATCGTTTGCAGTTCGAGCGAGGCGTCGAGCACGGTCAGGGCGACGTTCTGGTCGGACGGATTCGTCGCGATACAGTGTTCGCTCGTACCGAGAACGGCGAGATTGCGATCGTAGCCGGTCAGGGCCGAACATCCGGAGCCTGGAACGCGCTTATTACAGGCCGCGTCCGGATCGCGGAAGTAGATGCAGCGCGTTCGTTGGAGAACGTTTCCGCCGGTCGATGCCGCGTTGCGAAGTTGCGGCGATGCGCCGGAAAGCAGTGCTTCCGACAAAACGGCGTAGTCGCGCCGGATATCGCCGTCGTGCGCGACGTCGGCGTTGCGCGCCAGGGCGCCGATCCGCAGGCTGCCATCGCTCGCGCGCGTGATGCCGCTCAAGTCGAGGTGATTGATGTCGACCAAAAGCGAGGGGCGTTCGACGTTCAGCCGCATGAGATCGACCATGGTCGTGCCGCCGGCGATGTACTGACGGTCACGCACGGCGCCGGCGAGCGAAACAGCATCGCCAACTGACTGGGCGCGGCGCAGATCGAAGGTTTGCACGATCAACTTCCTTTGCGTGCGGCTTGCACCGCAGCGACGATATTGTTGTAGGCGCCGCAGCGGCATATGTTGCCGCTCATCGCTTCGGCGACGTCGCTATCTGCCGGGCCGATCGGCTCGT
>CAXTIY010000277.1:0-5059 GCA_964244215.1 uncultured bacterium | reverse complement strand
TAGCCGCGTGTTCGCAGCGCAGATTGCTTCGATCGCCGGCGCATTTGCGCGCAAGCGCGTGCGCCGCGCTCGCGCACGCGGCGATCTCTTACTCATCGGAGAAGGCGACGGTGGCGGCGGCGCTCCCGATAGCGCACTGCGCGATGCACCGGCGTACGGAACCTGGACGACGCTCGGTGCGTGGTTCGCCGGATTCGCGGCGCGCGAGGCCACGCTGCCCGTGGTGAGAGACGAACTCTATCTCGAAGAACATCGCGGCACCCTAACGACGCATCACGACGTAAAGGCGCGTAACGCCGCTCTCGAACGCTCGCTGCGCGACGCCGAGGAAGCGCTCGCATGGGCGCACGCGCTTCATGCGACGCCGTTCTTCTTGGACGAAGCGCGGCGGCAACTCGCGAGCGCGTGGGAGATCGTCATGCGCGCTCAATTTCACGACGTATTGCCCGGCACGGCCATCGGCGCGGTGTACGCCGACGTCTTTGCCGAATACGACGAAGCGGATGCCCTCGTCGCGCACGTCGTCGCGAGTGCGCGTAGCGTCTTGCCCGTCGCCGCTGCGAGAACGGAACGGCCGCTCGTGCCCCCGCAGGCGCGGCGAGGCGGTTACGTACTCGAGAACCCGTGGCTCGCGGCGCGGGTCGAGCGCGACGGAACGCTCGCCGAATTACGCGTGCCCGGCGGCCCGAATCTCGTCCACCGCGCACAGCGCCTCGCCTTGTATGAAGATCGCCCGAAGCGCTGGGACGCATGGAACGTCGACCGGTCGTATCGCACGCAGCCGCGCCGCCTGCGCGCGACGGCGGTCCAGTTCACGGACGACGGTCTCGAAGTGCGTTACGCCTTCGGCGCGTCGCTCGCGGTCGCGCGCTATTCGCTCGCCGCGCACGAACCGTTTCTGCGCGTCGATCTCGCCGTCGCGTGGCGGGAACGCCACGCGATCTTACGCGTGGAAAACGCGTTGCGCTTTCGAGCCGCGCAGGCGCGTTTCGGTTCGCCGCACGGGAGCATGGAACGCGCGCCCGCTCCACGCACGCGGGCCGAGCGCGCGAAATACGAAGCGCCGGGTCAGCGATTCGCGCGCGTCGACCGTGCAGCCGGCGGGGGCCTCGCGATACTGGCACTCGACACGTACGGCTGGAGCATCGCCGCGGGCTTGCGCGGCACGCAACTCGGACATTCGCTATTACGCGCACCGCTATGGCCCGATCCGACGGCCGATCGCGGCGAGCATGCGTTCTCGTTCGCCTATGCGCCGTTCGCGGCGCTCGGCATGGGGGAACTCGAGTCGCTGTGGGAGCGCTTCGCGTGCGAACCCGTCGCTGCGATGTTCCGCTCGAGCGATGCGCGCGTCGTCGTGGTCGCGACGAAGCTCGTCGCCGAGGGGGCGGGGGTAATCGTCCGCGCCCGGGAGTGCGACGGGGCGGCGCTGGAGGTCGAGCTCGCGTGTGCGGCGCGTGCCCTCGAGGTCGCGTGTGTCGACGCGCGCGAACGGCCGGTCGCGGGTGCGGCCGAGTTACGCGAAGGCGCGATCTTGGCCCGCTTCGCCCCGTACGAGTTGCGCTCGTTTCGGGTACGTCTGCGTTGATGCCACCTCCGTTACAGGCCGTTCTGTTCGATCTCGACGATACGCTGCACGATGATACCCGCGCGTACCGCGAGGCCGCCGAACGCGTCGCCCGCGACGTCGCCCTCGAAAGCGGCATTGCTGCGGAGCGCCTGACGGCGGCTTACATCTCGCTAGCCGACAAGTTCTGGCAAGGGCTGACGACCGATGTCTTCGGGACGCCGCTCGCCGGGTTGCGCACGCAGATGTGGGCGGGGGCACTGCAATCCGTCGGGCTGCGAGATCCGTCGCTCGCCATACGCTGTGCCGACGCCTATCATCGCCATCGGCGCGACGTGCTCGTGCTCTTTCCTGGCGCGGCCCGGCTGCTCGCGCGCTTGCGGGAACGCGGTATCAAGCTCGGGATGATCACGAACGGCTTCGCCGCTACGCATCGTGAGAAAATCGCGTTGTTGGCCCTCGAAGCGTCGTTCGACGAAATCCTCATCGCGGACGAGGTGGGAATGCTCAAGCCCGATCCCCGCATCTTCCGTTTAGCGGCGAATCGCCTGGGCGTGCCTCCGCAAGCCTGCGCGATGGTCGGCGACCGTTTCGAACGCGACATAACGGGCGCCCAAGCAGCCGGGATGTTCGCGGTGTGGATGAACGTGCGCCGGGAAGCGATGCCTGCCGGCGCCACGGCGCCCGATGCGACGGTCACGAGCGTGGAAGACGTCGAAGCGGCCCTACGGCTTCCCGAGTACGCGTAACGTGCGGACCGGCGAGACCGGCAGCGTCTTCGGCCGCGCGTGGCGTCTGTTCTATGGGAACCTCGCGATCGTCGTGCCGGGCCTCGTGGTGGGAGCGCTCGCGGCGGTCGCCGCACAGCTGATCGCCACGGCCGCGCCCGCCCCGGACGCCGGCGGCGACCTGTGGTGGATCTTGCTCGATGTGACGCAGATCCTGGCGGCGATCCTGACGATATCGTACACGACCGGTATGGCGGACGCGGCGTGGCGCTCGGGAAGGGCGAGATTCTCCGACGGCAGACGCGCGTTCCGGCGCGAAGGCGGCCACGTCGTGATTGCGATGCTGTGCTTGCTCGTACTCGGGGCGGCGGCCGCCGTGCTCGCGCCGTACACGTTCGAACTCACGCTCGTCGCGTACGTCTATTTTTGTAGTTATACGATGGCGTCGGCCGTCGTCGGCGAGCGCCCGGGTCTGCTCGCCGTGCGGGAATCGGCTCAGATCGCGTTCTCGCGTCCGCTGCCGACGCTGGTCATGGTGGCGGGCGTCTTCAGCATCGCGCTCGGTCTCGGCGCGCTCGCCATCGGTTCGGCCGCCCTGCCGTTGCTCGGGCCACTCATCTCCGATCTCGTCGTCCAAGCCGCCATTGCGTATGCCGTGCTCGTCATCGTCGGCGAGTATCGTTTGCTCCGCGGTCTCCTGCCGTGAACTCTACAGGGGTAATCAGTTGATTCCGATCGCGCTCAAACTCGCGCTGACCATTCTCGGCGCGGCGCTCTTCACGGGCTCGTTCTTTATTCGGACCTCCGTCGACCGCGGTCTGATGATTACGCGCGACAAGGGGCCCGATCTGCAGAGAGATGCCGCGACTTTTGGGCTGCGGGCGATCGGCGCCGTGCTGATGATCGCGGGGCTTCTGACGTGGGTCGTCGGCTATTCCATTGCGAACCGCTCGGCCGGGCTTTTCTAGCAGCGTCTGCGGTCGAGCGTGACCCGGCGCGAGAGACGGATGCCCGCGCGCGGCCTCGTCAAACCGGCACTCGCACGCGTCACGCTATTGCGGGAGCGCGTTACGCATGAGAGCACCTATCCGTTCGATATCCCGTTGATTGCAGCGCTCGATACGCTCGACGTGCGCGAGCGCGTGCTGTTCTTCGTGGGCGAGAACGGGAGCGGTAAATCGACGTTTCTCGAAGCACTCGCCATCGCTTGCGGATTCGCTCCCCAAGGCGGCAGCCGCAATCTGCAACCGCCGTCGCGCGTGTCGGCAAACCGTTCCGAAGCGGATGCCGAAGCGCCCGTACGGCGGCTGGCGGACGCTCTGCGGCTCTCCTGGACGCAGCGCCGCCTGAGCGACGGATTCTTCTTGCGAGCGGAAACGTTCTACGATTTTGCAAGTCACCTCGATCGCTCGGAGCGAGAGTTGGTTTATGGACCGAGCTTTCTCCGTTCGTACGGCGGGGTGTCGTTGCACGACCGCTCGCACGGCGAATCGTTTTTGACGCTCTTTCTCACGCGCTTCTCCGGCAGCGGACTCTATCTGCTCGACGAGCCGGAAGCGGCGTTATCGGCAGCACGGCAACTCTCACTGCTCGTGCGTATGCACGATCTGCTCGCCCAAGATCCGCGCGCCCAATTCATCGTCGCGACGCACTCTCCGATCTTGCTCGCCTTTCCGGGCGCGCAGATCGTCTATCGACGGAGCGGCTCTGCGCGAGATCGCGTACCGCGAGACGGACGCCTATAGCTTGACGCGCCGCTTTCTAAGCGACCCCGACGATATGCTGCGCCGTCTCTTCGAGCGTGAGGATGAACCGTAGCAGCACAGGCGTACGCGGCGAAGCCGAACCCTAGGAAGCTTGGCGGTCGATACTCGCGACGCGCGTCAGCACGTAGTCGTGCTCGGCGGCGCCGAATTTGAGGTGCCGCACGAGGCCCAGGAGATCCGAGAGCAGTTCGTCCGTGCGACCGACGAAGTGGCTGAAGGCCTCCTCGCCCTGGGCACGTGCGAAAACGAGTTTTTCATCGACGAGCGCGAGCTCCTCGATGACGGGCTCCGTGCGCTTGGGGTCGATGTCGAAGAGGCAGTCGAGTACCGCGGCCAGCTGCGGACGCGTTTGCAGGCGGGAGATGTGATAGCGCATGCGGCTCGTCGCGAGTTCGGCTTTGGAACCAATGGCCATGGGCGACTCCTTCCGTACGAAGTGGTAAGAAAGGTATCGGCGCCGGGTTCGCCCTTCTTGAGCCGATGCAACGGAAGCCGCGCGAACTCGGTCTAGATAGCGTGGCAGCCACGGGTAACGCGCCGCAAGGCCTCGATTCGATTGTAATCAAGGGCGCGCGCGAGCATAATCTCAAGAACGTCGATCTGACGTTGCCGCGCAATCGGCTGATCGTCATCACCGGGCTCTCGGGTTCGGGCAAATCGTCGCTCGCCTTCGATACGATCTATGCCGAAGGGCAGCGCCGTTACGTCGAGTCGCTCTCGAGCTATGCGCGTCAGTTTTTGGGCCAGATGGAAAAGCCCGACGTCGATTACATCGAGGGCCTCTCGCCCGCGATTTCGATCGATCAGAAATCGACCTCGCGCAATCCGCGTTCGACGGTCGGTACGGTCACGGAAATCTACGATTATTTGCGCCTGCTCTACGCGCGCATCGGCCGGCCGCATTGTTACAATTGCGGTCGCGAAGTGAGCGCGCAATCGAGCGAGCAGATCGTCGATCAAGTGATGGAATTGCCGGAAGGCTCGCGGCTGCAATTGCT
>CAXTIY010000276.1:0-5085 GCA_964244215.1 uncultured bacterium | reverse complement strand
CATCGAGCCACACGTACCTGCCGACGGGCACGTTGTTTCGCTAACGGCGCTCTCAAGCCGTTCCTTTCGGTGAAGCAACTTTGGGACGATAGCGTTGCGTGACGCAATTACGATAGCGCATCGTTCCCAATCGTATACTCCATCCCGGAGCGCGGAAATCGCGTCCGCTCTCTCGAACCGGCTCCGCATGAGCGATTCCATTTACGACATTCCGGTTCGGCGTATCGACGGCACGACCGCCTCGCTACGCGAGTACGCAGGCAAGGTCATCATGGTGGTCAACGTCGCGTCCGCGTGCGGTTTGACGCCGCAATACGAGAGCCTCGAGCGAGCGTTCGAAACCGATGGCGAGCGCGGCCTCGTTATCCTCGGTTTTCCCTCGAATCAATTCGGTGCCCAAGAACCGGGCACGAATGCCGAGATCGCAGACTTCTGTTCCGCCTCATACGGCGTCCGTTTTCCGATGTTCGAGAAGATCGACGTCAACGGCGAATCGCGGCACCCGCTCTATCGCGAACTCGTCGCGGCGCAGCCGGCCAAAAAAGAAAAGAACCACGAGTTCCGCGAGGCACTTTTGCAATACGGCGTAAAACCGGGCGACCCCGCGGACATCTTTTGGAACTTCGAAAAGTTCTTAATCGCCCGTGACGGCCGCGTCGTCGCACGCTTCGCGCCCGACGTAACGGTCGAAGATCCGCTCCTGAGAGAAGCCGTCGAAGCGGAATTAGATCGAGTTCCGGTTTAAAAGCAGCCATGAAAGCGGCGGCCGCAACACGAACCGGATCGGGAATAGCGTTACCAGCACTCTCGCCGTATATTGGATCACGCGCATGAACCGTCGTCAATTCGCCCTTGGTACGATCGCGGCCTCAGCCGTAGCCGCAGTGCCTTTCGAAGCGTTCGCAGCCACGTTTATGTTGGGCGGCCGGGCGACGCAACAAAGCTTGGTCGACGCTTTGCCGAAGCCGGCCCGCGGACAGTGGGTTCGCTTTATCTTAGGCTCCGGCGTCGAGTATCAGAAACAGATCGGAGCCGCAATCGAAACGACGGAGCACGGCGATCTGCTCTATTACGAGACGCAAGTCGGAAGTCCGGGCGGCTCTTGTAATCCCAATACGATGAAGCGGACGTATCTGCAGGGGAAGAAGTTTACGTCACTCTTCGACCGAGCCCCGGTTGCGGCGGCGGTCGCGAACTCCGGTACGACGCTCACGCGCTGGGGCGATTTGCAGGGCGGCCAAACGCAAGCGCCGCGTGACGCGACGCTGGAACTGCTCGACTCGTCCTATCTCTACGACGATCGCCCCGCACGCGTCATCTCGGCCAAGAAAGCGACGCTACATTTGCCTGCGAGTAGCGCGTACAGCGGCTCCGCCGAGTCGAGTCGCGGATCGTTGCATCCGATCGAAACGACGCATACGGTGGCAGAATTCGCGCGTCCCTACGAGGCGAAACACCGATTGACGCACCTCGAACTATGGACTTCGCCCGCCGTGCCGTTCGGCGTCGTACGGTATCGAGCGCTCGTGAGAGATGGAGATCCGTTCGAGCTACGGGTGTACTCGTACGGCACCCACTTCAAGACCGACCTCGCGATGTCGCTCGAGACGATTCGCAACGTTACTCCGGACGGGACGTACATTCAAACGAGCTAGCAGAGACGCCGCTAGGCGGAAGTTTTCTGGTCGTAGCGTTTCTCGCGAGAGTGGATGAACGGCGCGCTACAGAACGATAAGCGTCACCGTGGAGGATCAACCAGCACAGTCCGATCGAGTCAAGGATAAGGTCGAAGCCATCTTCGAACTGCGCGAAGCCCTGGAGCAGAAAGTCCATGCCGAGCTCGCGCTGCACCGCGAGGGCAGCCCGCAGGCGCGCGATGCGCTGCTCGATGCGACGCTCCGGGTGGAGGCGAAGACGCAGGACGCAATCGAGACATGCCACCATTGCGGCCGCACGCATGCCGCCGAAGAATCACACGAACGTCGTCGTCGAGTCGGCGAGCGAAGCGACAACGTCGTCGACGTTGATTTTCGTCCGAACGGGGACTGCCGAAACTAGGCTTCGCGCCGATCGGAAGCGACGGCGCGGACAGCCGCCCGCTTCGTAAGCACAACCCGGGTTCCGCCGTCGAGAAATTGTACGTGATCTACGGTAGCACGCATGATGTGGATGCCGAATCCGCGCGGCGAGGTTGGGGCGCTCGGTGTCGTGCCGGGATTTTGCCACGCATCGAAGCCGCGACCGTTGTCTTTCACCTCAACGGTGAGAACCTCGTTCCTGCATGAGGCGCTCACCTCGATCGAGCCGCCGGCGGTGTGGCCATGCTCGACTGCGTTGGCGAGAGCTTCCCCGACGGCAAGTTCCAAATCTTGCGACTCTGCCTCATCGAAGCCGGCGCTCTGCGCGAATGCCACGAGTCCGCGGCGCGCGCCGCGTGCCGAATCAGCCGCGCTCAGAAAAACTGCTCGAAATTTTCTCAAGAGACTTCTTATCAGTAGTAGTTCGTAGTGCGATCCCAATCTACGAACGACCGTACGAGGTGTCCTGCTCGATTCGAGTCGTTCGCGATCCGCTACTCGGTGTCAGGCAGCGATGGTCAATCCCGCTGCGGTAAAACGCGCTTCGAAAAACGCTTTGGCGGTGGCGAGCAATTCGGCCGGCTGCAAACCCATCGAGTCGACGACGTCCGGAATTTCCCCGATCGCGCCTTCGACGTACGACCACATTTCGCCGTAAAAATCGGCCACGTCGCGTTCGCGCACGAGGCCGCGTTCGTTCCAGAACTTGAGGCGGCGTTCTCCGAAACGAACGTGATGACGTTCGTCCTCGAGCACGAAATCGAGAAACTTCGATACTTCGTCCGAGTTCGCGCGCAAATCTTTGCAGCCCATCTCGAGCAAGCAGATCGCGAGCCCTTCCACGACGACATTGTTGCCGACCATCGCGCCGACGTAATCGCCCGCTGCGAGTCGCTTCGTAATCGCATCGCCGAACTTCTTAAAGCTCGGGGCGACGAAGCGCGAAAGCTTATCGTGCGCGAGCCCGAATTGATCGAGCTTATTTTGGAAATGGTCGAGGTGCGTTTGCTCTTCGCTTGCTTGGATCAAGAGATATCGCGCGGAGACCGGGTCCGGCGCGAGCGTCGCGAGTTCGGTCGCGCAGGCGAGCGAGATCTCTTCGCCCGAGACGAAATGCGCGAACGAGCGCTGGAAGAGTTCGGCGGAGGCGGGCATCAGTTTGAAGGGTGCGAGCGTCTTGACGAGGTCCACGCCCGTTGCGTCGTCGATCGCGAAGATGATCTTCATCAAGCCCGGATTGCGAAACGCCGGATCGACGATGAGCTTGGCCAACCGATTCATGAGCGCCACAGACGTTATCCCCCGACCTTACGTTACGCGGTTCGACGCCTTCGCGTGGTAACTTGCGCTACCAAGTGCGCGCGATTCCCCATAAAAATTCGGGCAGGCTCTCCTTCATGAAAAAGCCGGTCGAGCTCAAATGATGGGCGAGCGCCGGGCGGCGCAGGGCGCGTTTCGCGAGCGGATCGATCACGAAGTCGAAGCCCAAACGGAGTCGGGTCGCCTCGCGCGCGTTGCGATCGAAGGGACGGAGCGCGCGCGCGTAAGCGCGTTCGGCCGCATGGCCCGGCCCGTGGGCGAGCAACACCGCAGCGGCCGCGCGGCCCGAAGACATCGCTTGATAGATGCCTTCGGCGCTAAACGGATCGGCGACCCCGGCCGCATCGCCGACGAGAAAGACGCCGCCGCCCGAGCGGCGCTTACGCCCCGTCGGAATCACGCCGCCCGCTACGGACTCGAGCGGCTGCCGGGGATCGAGCATCGCGCGCGCCCGCGGACTCGTGCGCAGCCAATGTGCGAACAGGCCGCGCAGATCACCACCGCGACGGCGCACGGCGCGTTCACTGACCAGCAGGCCGACGTTCGCGCGCCGCTCGTCGAGCGGAAAAATCCAGCCATAGCCGGGCGAAACGCCGCGATCGAAGTACAAGCCGAATACATCGTCGAGCGGCCGGCAGGCATCGGCATAACCGCGTAAGGCGATGAGTCGCGATGCATGTTTGCCGAAGCCGAGGCCGGTCGCGAGGGCTCCCGTCGCGCCTTCCGCGAGCACGACCGCATCGAAGCGCTCCGCAGCCGCCCGGCCGGCGAACGTCGCACGCGGGCCATCGCTGCCTCGCGCGAGACCGCGCACGACGGTCGCGTCTTCGAAACGAGCGCCGGCTCGGGTCGCGCTCGTCACGAGACGCGCATCGAAATCCGCGCGCGGGACGATCGCTCCCCACGGCGTCTCGGGCCGCCAGCCGCTGCGAAAAACCGTTCCGCTCGGCGTCGATATCTCACCGAGCGGCAGCGGCCGTCGGTCCTCGAGCGACACGCCGAGCAGTGCCGCCTCACGTACGCCGGGGGGCGAGATGCCGTCACCGCACGTCTTCGGCCGAGGCCAGCGCGCTTTCTCGACGAGCCGCACGTCGGCGCCGCCGCGCGCAAGTTCGATCGCAGCGGCCGCGCCGCCCGGGCCCGCGCCGATTACGAGTACACGCACCGCCGGAACATCCGGGCACGCATGCTGAAATCCTGCGCGACGGAACGGCGCTCGGATGCGTTTAAGGGCTGTCCTCCTATCGCCCGAAAGGTCTTTTCCGTGCGTCTTCTCCTCTTCTCGCTAATATTCGCGCTGTGTGCCGGCGAAACGGCGCCGGCTTTCGCGCAGCAAACTTCTAGCTCGGCCGTGCCGACGTGCGCGAGCGGCGATCCGGTCGTGTGGGTCAACACGAATACCAAGAAATATCACATGCGAGGCGACTCATATTACGGGAAAACGAAGCAAGGGAAGTATCTCTGTAAGTCTGCCGCAGATTCTGCGGGCGACAAGCAAGCGAAGATGAGTTCATCCAAGGCCGCCGGCGCCACGACCGGCACCAACATGAACACCGGCACGACGCGAGCGCCCATGTCCTCAGGCGCCGCCCCCGGCACCAACATGACCCCCGACAGCGCGCCGTCGCCCGAGCCCTCGGGCACCATGGGCCCCCACAAACAGCATCACCCGGCTACGGGCGCTACC
>CAXTIY010000275.1:0-5111 GCA_964244215.1 uncultured bacterium | reverse complement strand
GTATTCCGGGAGACAGTCGAGCCACCCAGAAATAAAGCAGTTGAAAGCTAGAAGTCAGAGCCGGGAGTAATAGGCCTACGGCTACAGCCACCAATACGTCGGCCGGCGTCACGCTGACGAGGAAAAAGGGAATTCGGAACGCCCAGCACTCACCGAGATAGTATGCGATCAGTACTACATTCGCGGCGAGCGGACCACCTACGAAGACGACCTGCTCCCGGGACAATCCGAAGATTCGTTTCTTATCTTGGCTCTCGTCGTCTGCCACTTCAGCTCCTGTTAGAATTCCACTGGTGGACGCTGCAGCCTGAATGTTTAGGCGAGCTGCAATCTCTGCCCCACGCCTTGTTGAATCAGCGAGACTGACGTCAAGGCGCACTTGTCGGAATGCGAATCGTACCTTCACGTCGGTTTCGTCGCATCAACGATTGCCATGCGGTGAAGGACGCGGCTTCACCGACGATCGCGGTCGTCTGCTTAAAGCCGAGCCGATAGCTCCAGAGGACGCCGCCGCGCTCAATCTCGCAGTGTGCTAAACCTTTCGTTGACCTTCCAGCTCATCGTTTGTCGAAGGATCTCGGCTTCGTTGATCAATCCGATTCAGGCAGGCAGACCACCTGAGATTCGAAGATCGCGGTGGTCACTCACTTGAGCATTCGCCGCAACCCAGCGACGTACGATTCCGTTACGCGCTGTTGTTCGATGCAGGCCGCTTTGTGGCGTTTCCGCAGTCGAGGTGAAGCGATCGCGTATGACTTCGCATCCAACGATCGGAACTTCTCGAGCGCCGCCTCGAATGGTTCGTACGAATGCCCGAAACCGTGGTGATACACGTTGAAGTTCTCCGCCGCGAGCGAGAAGCGATCTAGGAAATACCATCGAGCTCTCAGGCTTGCGCTCGCGGCGACATAACCTGCGACTACAGCCAGGTTCGCGAGAGGACCGCAAAGATGCAACGCATTTGCAGCCCCGAAGAAAATGAGGCCGACCGAGCACGACGTTGACAGAAAGCCGTATCCACGGACACGGAACGCGGCCCGTTCGCGCACGCCATCAGAACGCAGCATCGCCCGAAGGTCATTGAATCGAGCTTCGACGCGGGCTGCCTTAGCGATGCCGTCGAAGTGCGAGCGGCGCGTTGCGGCAGTGAGGCTTGCCATGCCTAAAGCGGCGCCGATCGCGACCGTGCATGTCAGTTGGTTCATGATGTGTCAGCCAGTACGGCGCAGGCCATCAGCGTTTAACGCGATCGCGCGTCCTTCATTGCAAACGATAAAGCGCTCATAGGGCTCGATGGAAACAGAAAGGCGTTCGAGCACCTCGAGACTCTCATCGAAGACGCCGCGCCGGTCCGTCATGCTTAGGACAAGCCATAGCGGCGCAGACGTGTCGTAAGCGCGTGCCTTCTTCCGCTTGCGCTCAAGTACTTTAAGCGCCACGTGCACCAGGCTACGCGAATCGAAGGCATGCGCGGCTGCCGTGACGTCCACTCGTCCGACGCGGGACGCGCTGACGTAGAGGTGCGCCCAATGTTCGACCAGCGCCGGAAAACGCATGTCGACGACGCGGCGACCCTGCTGATCGGCGATGGCGGCGCTTCGCAGCAGCTCGGTGATCTCGCGCTGCAAGTGGCGTTCGGCGGATCTGCTGGGGCAACGCCAAAGTGTTACGTTGACGCAGCGGTCGCCGACCGCCGCTTTCAGAGACGAGTCGGCGTCGAGCGCGTCGCGCACGCCGACACGCACGTTTTCGATCGCGTTGCGCCAGCGCGCTGACTCCGCGTCGACGATCTCCGCAACTTCGATTCCGAAGGCGACACGCGGCGATTCAACCGGGACGAAGGTCGCGCAAAAGTCCGGAGACTCGCGCGACTGCAACGCGACACTGCGATAGCCGAGCTGTGCCAGCGCGTGCGCGGCTAAGAACGTCTCGGACTGCTTCTGTTCGAAGCGCGTCTCGTGCCGGCTGGCCGAGGCGAGACGATACGGTTCGGCGCCCAGGCGGCTGCCGTCGATGTAGAAGTCGGCAACGGCCGCCCATGCGCTGCCCTTGAGCCAGCCTTTCGCGAGGAGACGGTCGAGCGTCAGCATCGCGCGATGATATCTCCGCCGTTTGACTTGCTGACGGTCGGACAACATGCAGCAAGCAAAGCTGTTTGCCCTGGCACAAGTAACATTGCTAGTCCGAATGCGACGCAACGCGGTTTCGTCGAGCGGCGGCATGCGGTTCGTATTGGAGAGCCCGGCTTAAGCGACGCCTCGGACGGCTGGATTCGGCGTCGTCGATTTCTTACAAAGTGATCGACGAGAGCGGGCGACCGGTAGAGCCATCTGCGAAACATTTGCTCGAGTCTACTGCAAGGCGGTTGGCGGTTCAATATCCTGTGCGCTAACGCTTCTAGCGAACGGCATTTGAATGTGTACCCTGTTGTGAAAGAGTCAACGGCCCCTTGTTGGTCGAGATGTTGAAGATCCCCGAGTCGGTTCTTCCGTGTAACAGCATAACTCCCACACGTCGACGTCGCAAAAATCTGTGGGCGAGGTATGGTCCTTTCAGTTGACTGTCCCGCGACGGAAATCGTAACGGGATCCTGACGTAGCCCAGCCGGGTATCCGGGTCAACGTCGCGACAGTGGTTTGCCTTCAGAAGCTCCACGGAGCGCGTAGTCAAACTTGACGATTCTCGTGTGTCACGAGCGCGTATGCTCGAATAGGAAGCTGACCGTTAGGCGGCGCAGCCGACGTCATAATCGACCTTCAACTGCTTTCGATTGCAACGGCCGAGCAGCGAAGCTGATAGACGGCCGCGTTACTGTCTTAGGAGGTTCCCTTGTACAACGTTGTATCTTGCTGACTCCCGCGAATGTCTCAGCTGCTGCGGCGGTAGTTCCGGGCGTCCTAAATGTAGACAACATCCAGAGCTATACATGATACGACAAGCGGTGCTGCGAATTAGCTTGAGAGCTATTTACGCGCTTGCGCCGAGGGCTCGCTAGTAAACCAAAACGTGTGGCTTCGCTTTATGAAGCATCTAATGTGAATGGAATAACTTTTGATTCCACCGACGGCGAGTCACTACAAGGTTGTTCCGGTAGCGCTTCCGTACGGCTACACGATTGCCGAAGGCCAAGCGCCATCAAGTAGGCTGCCGACTCAGTTCGCTCCATCGTCAACGATTGTTAGCAACAACGGCACCGAGTATGCGATCCTCGTGTCGCTTTCTGCGGGCGCCAATAGCAGGCTTCGCGTCTTGACAGGGCCTTTACGTGCAAAATCTTCCTTGGTGCCATGGATAACGGACGCGGAGTTCGGTAACCAGCCTTACAAAGCCGCCGGTCCAGTGCTTCCAAGCGGTATGATGACGTATCCGAAGCTCGCCGTCAGCGCGATTTATTTATCGGATCAAGCGAGCGTCTATGCTACGTTCGACAATCCTTTCGACGCCGCATACTCTGGACTTGACCGTTGGTCGTTCGTTTACGATCATGGTGCTTGGAAAAGCGCGAGTCCTTTGATTGACTCTTCGCAACGGAACAATATTGCGATTACGGCAATTCAAGGTCCATCTGAAGTCGCCTACGCTGAGGATTATGAGCGTTCGCCAAGCTTCGTCTCGAGTGAGGCCCAGCAGGGCCTCGAGCAAACTGACGAAGGCTGGGTGGTGGACGGCGGTCTGCCAACAGCCATCGGGGCAGGACGCGTGACCGCTATTCGCAAGCGTAACTTCGTTGGATTTATCAGCAGGTACTTGCCGGCAGATCCGATGCGTTCGACAAAGATAAGCGCGTTTTTGTGGTCGCGTGGTCACTTGAAGCGCCTTGGCAGTGGAATTGCATGGAGCGTTAACTCTGCTGCGAAGGTAGTCGGCGACGATCGGAGTTCGAAGGGCTCCTCGGGAAAGCCCGTAGTTTGGGTCAACGGTAAAGCACACGAGTTAAGCAATTCGCTTGGGTCGGCGTTCTCGATCAACGATCATGATACGATCGTTGGCGACGTCTCGACGGGTGCGTTCATTGCGAATGCTGATACGTCGAAAAGCTTTCAAGGTCTTGACAACCTTCTCGATTCGCCCGCACCCGGCTTGCACGTCGACCATGCGTATAGGATTGCCGACGATGGCCGCATCCTAGCATCTACACGGTCTCGTTCCGGTAAGGAGACGGTAGTTGTACTAGAACCGGAACGCTAAACGGAAATAATAACTTCAGGTAGCGCCTCTAATTTAAGCAGTACTCGTTTATGCTCATTTTCTGGGGAGGTAAGTACGTGTCTTCTCTCTTTGGCCGCGTCCGAGCCGCAGTAGCTGTGAGCGCACTTAGTCTGTCGTTACCGTTGTCAGCTTTAGCGACAAGCATTCCGACGTTGCCCAGCGGTGAATCGAACTTCGCCATGGCAGAAACGGCAATTTCACGAAGTCCGGTAGTGAAAAGTCGTTTTGCGGCGGCAGTCAACCAGCTCCTCGTTTCTGATAGCGATTTTGATCGATACATAGACTCCAATATCGTCGGCCGTGACCGACTTCTCGCGCGTCGCTTGATGCGCCTCATGCCACCTGGCCAGCGAGGTGACTTCGTCTACTACGACGGCAATCACGTGGTTAGCAATAATACGGCTTTGCTCGCGACGGCACTTATTAGTTCAGCCCCGTTTCGCCGACAGTCTCCGCAGCGGCGCCGCGCCGCCGGCATCGGACTATCTATGCTTGCAAGACCGATGTCTGCAGGAGGCTGTTCGCCGCCGGACCCCTACGGAGGCACAGGTCCATACGCGCGAATGGTTTCGAACTGTGGCTTCTCAGGTGGATGGTCGATTGTGAACCTGCCGTGCGGGGAAACAAATTTGACGCAGGCAAGCGACTACGGTTACATGTATCTAGAATTAAGGGATCAAGCTGCAGCTCTCTATGAAGCGGGCTTATTCGTGCCTTCTTATTTAGGCGGCGAAGACCAGATCAACCCATACCTTTCGGCAACGCTCGGACTCTCGTTGAACAACAATTCGGCGCGTTATACCTGTGGTAGTGATCTCGCGATTCTATCAGGGCTTATACCGGTTCCGAACCAGGAACCAATGTTTATGGCGGAGATGGGTAACGTGCCGGGTTGGAATGCA
>CAXTIY010000274.1:0-5130 GCA_964244215.1 uncultured bacterium | reverse complement strand
CACCCATGAACTCCCGGACGTCTGCGCGTCAAAATCAAGCCTGAGTATACGGCTCCTGGCAGAAGCCGTCAACGATTGCTAGAAGTCGGCCAAGACGCCGTCGCGCGGAGAATCTTTGAATTCGACCAAGCCCTTGAAATGGGCGAGCGACACTTCGAGGGCCGTTTCTAGGCGGCGGCGCGCGGTGAAACGGTCGTAGAGCGCGCCGATCACCCCGCCGTAGGCCGGATAATCGAGCCGAACGACGAGCTTCGAACGTTCCGTATGCCGCTCGATACGAAAATCGATTCGGCGACGGACCGAGTAAACGCCGACGAACGAAATGATGTGCCCCGCCAGATAGCGGTCGACTTCGTAAAGCTCTTCCGGATCGCCCGGTATGCCGCTACGGACGGCGACTTCGCTGCCGAGCCCGAACGTCGAAGCGCCGTCCAGCCGACGGGCGCTTTTGAGAAAAGATAGCCAGACGGGCCACTTTTCCACTTCGCACACGAGCTTGAAAGCCGCCTCCGGCGTCGTGCTCAGATCTTGGCTACAATGAAGCGCGTTTGCCGAGGGACGTTCGAAACGCTGCGAAGCGATCATCCGTTTTGCTTCGGGATCGTCGGAACCGGACCTGTCCCAAACCACTAGCGGTAGTAGTACCTCCGGCCCATGGGCACAAGCTGTGGGCACCCTGTGAGCACGTGTGCATACCTAGTGGGTGGGTGTGAATAAGTGCCTGCTAGGCCGCGCTTGGCACGAGGGTAGTGCGTAACAATTCTTTGAGGCGAGCCCGCGCACGTGAGAGTCGCGAACGCACGGTCCCGATCGAAATGCCGGTCGCCAGAGCGATCTCTTCATAGGACAGATCGTCGACTTCACGCATGGCGACCACGGCCCGAAACGCCTCGGGTAGAGCATCGATCGCCTTAGTGAACTCGGCTTCCGTCAAAGCGTTGAAGCACGCAAAATAAGGGTCTTCTCCGTCGTGCCGCACGTTCGACATATCCACGAGGGCGTTCTGAAGGCGGCTCAAACGCACGTCGGCGCGCTTCCGCTTTTTATTATGATCGAAAAACACGTTGACCGTGATGCGATACAGCCACGTGTAGAACGATGATTGCCCGCGGAACCGGTGCATGTTTCGAAAGATGCGCAGGAAGACTTCTTGCGCGAGGTCTTCTAAATCCGCCGGCGCCACGCTGAGCTGCGTTAGTATGCGCCGCACGTGTTGTTCGTAAGAGTGAACCAACTCATCGAACGCTTCCCGGCGTCCGGCGCGATACGCGGCGACGAGGCGCGCATCCCGCGCGGCGCGCACCTGTTGTTCGAGATTGATTTTCTTTTTCGCAAGCACGGTCGACATCGGATCCCTTTGCAGCAGCATTCTGTTGCATTAGGATAGGCTCGCGGAGCGGCTCGGAATGTGAGGCGGCCTACGGTCGGCCTTACGCCCTCACCGATCCCGCTCCGACACCCCGTGCGAAGCACACGAGCGTCTCAATGCCGAACGCGAGCGACGCCTCGTCGACGCGGAACTCCGGGCTATGACCGGGGTGCACGGAGCCGGCCCGTGCGCTACGGATACCGTGCCGGATGAGCAAGCCCGGAACGCGTTCGGCGAAGTAGGCGAAATCCTCGCCACCCATCGTCGGCGGCGGACTTTCCACCGGAATCGAACTGGCATCCGCCATATACGACCGAAACGACGCGGCGAGACCCGCATCGTTGTAGACCGCGGGGTAACCGTAGATGACTTCGAGCTCGGCCCGCGCGCCGTAGGCGGCTGCCACGCCGTCCAGGATGCGTCGCGCGCGTCCCTCGAGCTGCTCGCGCACCGCGGGATCTTGCGAACGGAACGTGCCCGTCATCGTCACGCGATCCGCGATGATGTTGTTGCGATAACCGCCCTCGATCGTACCGATCGTCACGACGACCGTCTTGAGCGGATCGATCTCTCGTGCCGCGATGTTTTGAAGCGCGAGCACGGCCGCCGCCGCGCATGGAATGGCATCGACGGCCGAGTGCGGTGAAGCGCCGTGACCGCCGCGCCCGACGATCGTGACGCGAAATTCGTCGGCTGCGGCATTGCAGATACCCGGGATAAATCCGACCGTGCCCGTTTCGAGCCGCGGATCGACGTGCAGCATCGCGACCGCGTCGATTGCGGGATCGTCCATCGCCCCCGCCTCGATCATCGGCAAGGCGCCGCCCGGACCTTCCTCTGCCGGCTGAAAGAGCAGCACGGTCGTGCCATGGAGACCCGAGCGTTCGCTTTGCAGAATACGTGCGGCGCCGAGCAGCATCGCCGTATGCGCGTCGTGGCCGCACGCATGCATCTTGCCCGGAACTTCACTACTAAACGATTCGCCCGAACGTTCCGTAAGCGGCAACGCGTCCATATCGGCGCGCAGGCCCGCCACTCGCCCGGGAAGCGCACCGCGGACGATACCGACGACACCCGTTTTCGCGATACGGCGGTATTCGATACCGAGCGACTCTAATTCGCCCTCGACGATCGAGGCCGTCCGTTCTTCTTCGAATCCGAGTTCGGGAAAACGATGGATATCGCGCCGGATGGCGATCGCGCGTTCGGCGACGGCCGGATCGACGGCGGTCGTCATTTGAGCGTCGCCACGAACAGCGTGAAATGCGCTTCTTGCGCCGCGTTGATCGTCGCGACGCCGGCCGGAACGAGCAGAACGCCCGGAGCTTTTCGTAGCTCCGATGCGAACTCGGCATATATCTCCGTCGGATCCGAGCCCGCACCTTCGGGGGCGTTCGATAGATCGCGGGCGAGCTCGGTCAGGGAGTTGTTGCAGACGAAGAACGACGCGCCCGAAGCGTGCAACTCGGCCACTTGCGCCGCGTACGGATTGCCGCCGTTCGAGCCTTGCTCGAACGGCTCACCCGTGCGCGTCAAATATTTTTCGAGCGCGAACGTTTTCCAAATTGCATCGGGGCAGAGCGCGGCGATCGAGGTGCCATAGAACACGCCTGCCGCATGCAGCGTCCCGGGACCCTCCGCGAACGCGTCGCGATACGCTACGAGCGAATTGTGCATGTAGTGCAAAACGACGCCGCCCGCGAGCCGCGCCGTGCCGAACACCTGGCGATGCAGTGCCGGCCGCGCGAGCACGGCTTCGAGCGCCGCCCGATTGAAAACGAAACCTCCGGCTGCGGCTGCAGCTGCGGGCGGGCTGCCGGCTCCGGCAACGGCGAGCGTCGCCGCGGCGCCGCCGGCGACGCCCAAAAATGAGGAACGGTTGATCACGGGCTGTCCTTTATACGTCAGGGCGGCCGGCGCTGCATTGCTCGTCCGCGGCGAGATTTCAAAAAAGAGCCCACCGTACAGCGGGCTCTTTCTAACCTGCGTCGAGTGGCTTAACTACGGTAGCGCAAGAACGCCGGCACTTCGATATCGTCCATATTCACCGGCGTGACCTTGTCGAACTTCTGCTCGAAGGTGAACGGCGCCGCGCTCGGCTCGATCTGGCGACGCGCGCCGAACCCTGCGGCGAGCACGGTAATACGAACCTTGGACTGCATCGCGGGATCGATCGAGGCGCCGAAGATGATTTGCGCTTCGGAATCGACGGCGCGCGCGATCATCTCGGCCGCTTCGTTCACTTCGTACATGGCCAGATCGCTGCCGCCCGTGATGTTGAAGATAACGCCACGCGCGCCTTCGATCGTCGTCTCGAGCAAGGGCGACGCGATCGCTTTCTGCGCGGCATCGGTCGCGCGATGTTCGCCCGAGCCTTCGCCGATGCCCATCATCGCCGAACCCGCGTCCGTCAAGATCGTTTTTACGTCGGCAAAGTCGAGGTTGATGAGACCCGGCTGCGTGATGAGATCGGAGATGCCTTGAATGCCCTGGCGCAAGATGTCGTCCGCATACGAAAAGGCTTCTTGCAACGGCGTGCGCTTCTCGATAATTTGCAAGATGCGTTCGTTCGGAATCGTGATGAGCGTATCGACTTTTTGCTCGAGATCCGCGATGCCGCGCTCCGCGAGCAGCATGCGTTTACGACCTTCGAAAGAGAACGGTTTCGTGATGACCGCGATCGTGAGCGCGCCCGATTCGCGCGCGAGCTCCGCGACGATGGGCGCCGCGCCCGTGCCCGTGCCGCCGCCCATGCCGGCCGTAATGAACACGAGGTCGGCGCCGTCGAGAATCATCGCGAGATCTTCGCGCGATTCTTCGGCTGCCTCGCGCCCGGTCTCGGGATTCGATCCCGCACCGAGGCCGCGCGTCTTGCCGTTGCCGATCTGAATCGTATTCTGCGTTTGCACGTTACGCAGTGCCTGAACGTCGGTGTTCACGGCGTAGAACTCGACATCCGACAGGCCGGCCTCGATCATGCGATTGATGGCGTTGCAGCCGCCCCCGCCGATGCCGATGACCTTGATTGTTGCCGCGTGCTCGGGATTGTAGCGTTTGGATTCCGCCATCGAAGCCTCCGTCATGAGCGAGAGTTGAGTAGGATCCAACTGCGTTGAATCCGTTCGCGATTCGGCGAGCCGAATTACGAACATTTTTGGATTTAGTTCCAAAGATCGCCGAACCATCCGGCGACTTTTCCGAAAACCCTGCGATTCTTGTGGCCGTTATAACTCGCAGCTTCGCCGCGCGGCCCGAATAAGACGAGGCCGACGGCCGTTGCGAATTCGGGTTTCGTAATCGCGGCGCTAAGTCCGCCGATCGACGTCGGTACGCCGATGCGCGCCGGTAATCCGAAGTATTCGGCCGCAGCTTGTTCGATGCCGTGGAGATGCGCGCCGCCACCGGTAATGACGATCTCGGCGATGATGACGTCGCGCGGAAGGCGCTCGACGATACGGCTTTTGGCCATGCGAAATATCTCGTGCAGGCGCGGTACCACGATGGCGCGCAGTTGCGCGCGCGTAACGCGATGCGTCGTGCGCCCGTCCAGAGTCATCACGTCGAACTCGGGCTCGCCGTATTGATCGTTTATCGCCGAAGCGATCCTGCGCTTGAGCTGCTCCGCTTCCAGAAACGACGTCTTGAGGCCGAGCGCGATGTCGTTCGTGAGGATGTTCCCGCCGACGGGAATCGTCGACGTATGCACGGCGCTACCGCCCGCGTAGACGGCGACGTCGGTCGTTCCGCCGCCGATATCGAGT
>CAXTIY010000273.1:0-5160 GCA_964244215.1 uncultured bacterium | reverse complement strand
ACCTCGTCGCCGACCCGAACGCTCGCGACCTCGGCTCCGACGCGCACGACGACGCCCGCCGATTCGTAACCGGGGACGAGCGGGAAACGCAGCATCGGAAAGCCCGGCATCTTTCCGGAAAACAAGAGCCGCTCCGTACCGGCGGAAATCGAAGAGAACTTCGTATCGACGACGACTTCGTCGGAAGCGGCGACACGCAAAGATGCTTCGTGCGTCGCGAGCCGGCCCGGCTCCGCGAAAACGATCGCGTGCGTCGTCTCACCGCTCGGTTGCGGCGGCGCCGTAGCGCCACCGTGGCCATGGCCGTGCGTCGCCGTCGGGTGCGCCGCGATCTGCGGCGGAGCGTTGATGTCGGTGGCGGCGCTCATGCGGCCCGCGGCAGCGCGGGCGCGGGGGGCAGCTTCTTCATCTGCTGCGTCTTATGAATGTACTGCGCGACGTTCGCGACGTACACCGTATAGGCAAGGCAGAGAATGGTGAGGATCGGGCGCATTTCGTTCGGATGCAGCCACGTCATCAAGATGTAGCTCACTTGGAAAATAAAGACGATGAGCGTCATCACGTCCTCGGCCAAAAACTCGGGGGCGAACCACCACCAGCCGAAGACGTCGTGTTCCCAAAGCGAACCCGTTACGACCGCCCCGACCATGAGCCCGATCTTCACGAGCACCGACATGTGCACGACCGAGAACGGTACCGCACCACGGAAATACGCGATCAGCAGACCGACGCTTACAAAGAACGCCAGGAGTTGCCCGATCGCAAACAGCGGATGGATCGTGGTCCAGATACTCGCCGCTCGCCGGATGCGAACGGAGTGCGGGCCGGCTTCGGGCATATGACCTCCGGCCCTAGCTTATCTCCGCAGCGCCCCGCCCTCGGTGATACCTGTCACCCGCGCGCGACGCCGTTCCGGGCGCATGCTGGCTGAGTAGCCGCTAAAAAGGGAATTTGATTCCGAAGAAATTAACCTGCCCTGTTCGATCGATCCTCGCCAGAAACGGCGGAATAAGGAACGTCGAGGCGAGGCTCCCGACTAGCATGATAATGAGCAAAGCTGCAACGACCATAACGCGACCCCTATTCTCCCGCACCCGCGCATTACATTCACGAAGGAAGGTTCTGATCTAGCCCGGATCCAGCAGCGTGTCGGGCTTGCCCGACTTCCTCAAAAGTTCGCGATTCGGCTGGTCGAATCGCGAACGGATTCAACGTAAGTTGAATCCCACGAGGCGCCCGGAAGCGAAGTTTCCGCAAGGAAATGAGCTTTCGGGCAACGATGAGCCGGGCTAAGCCAAACCCAAGCTAAACGATTAGGGCTTCGAGGGAGCGTAGGTCGAGCAGTTCGAGCGCTTGACCGGCAGCCGCGTCCCGCACGTATCCCTTTTGCCGAAACCGCGCCATGTTGCGCGATACGGTCTCGCGTGCCGTTCCGATCATGTTCGCCAAGTCCTGATGCGTCACGGGTAAGTCGATGCGTACGCCGCGATCGGTCGGTACGCCGTATTGCTGCGAGAATTTCACGAGGACGCGCGCCAAACGAGACGCGACGTCTCGTCCGCGGAAATCATCGAGCAACGTTAACGCATCGCTGACTTGTTCTGAAATCCGCTGCATAAAACTGGTGAGCCGTTCCGGTCGTGCCAGAAGAAACGCCTCGAACGTCGCGTTATCGACCGCATAAACGTCCGTTGCTTCCATCGCCTCGATGAATACTTCACGCCAATAACCGTTGAGCACCGCGCGATCGCTCCAGAGCGATCCCGATTGCAAAATCGTTATAAGAATCTCGCGTCCGCTCGCGAGCAGTTTCGTAACTTTTAGCGTTCCCGAAGAACAATAGAACGTTCTTTCCGGACGAGCCTCAGGATCGGACAAAACCGCGCCGCTATCGTAGCGGCGCGGTGCGGTGGTTTCAAAGACCAGGGATTCAAGAGGACCGTCCGTGGGTGTCGCAATAACCGATGCGCTCGGAAGACTCCAAAACAAATCCACCTATCGAACAACTCCCGATTCCAAATGAGCCCCCGGATTCTCCGAAAATTCGGGGTGTGCGGCAATCGCTTGGACCGGCGTTTGATCGAGCCCTGCTTTCACGAGCGCGCTCGGCCATTTCGCACCTTGATGGCACGTGTAACACGTAACGGCTTTAATATTGGCAGGCAGATATTTGTGATTGATGTCGTCGACCATCGCCCACATGCGATGCGAGATCTTGTTGGTCGGATAGTATTGCAGCGTAACGAAATCGGCGCTGTTGTGGCAGAAGAGGCAATTCACGCCGAGCGATTTCACCGCCGAATACATCGAGTTGACGACGTAGCCGGCCTGCTTCGTGGACTTATTCGTGTAGTTGAGATACTGAACCGGCACGATGTTGTATTTCACCCCCATATGTGGTGCGCCACGATGGCAGGTGACGCAACCGACCGCGCCCGTCACGGCGTAGTTCGGGTAGTCGTGCTTGACGGGCTCGACCCAGTTGCGCTGCGTCTGGTTCGACATGATCTGCATCGTGCGCGAGATCTTCTTGGTCGGCGTGTCGTACGCGAAGTTGCCGACGTTGTGGCAGTAGGTGCATTGTACGCCGAGCGCCGTCGTATAATACGTCATCTGCCCGATCAGCTGCACGTAGGTGTAGTTCTTGAGGACCTGTACGTTATAGAGCTGACCGCCGGCATAGTTGCGCGGAACGGACTTCGGCTGATTGCTGAAATCGAGCGGCTTCGCCTGATCGACGGGCCCGTACTCGCCACGATAGATCTGATTCGCGCGCTCGTCGTTTTCGACACCGTTTTGGGCGGGGTTCGCAAGCCGGCCGGGCACTTGTTCCGCGCGTTCCGGCTGGCCGACCGCAGAGCCCGGCGTGACGCCTTGCGGTGTCGTGCCGGGCGTCGCAGCCTTCACCGGAGAGAGCAACGGCGCGACGGAACTTGCGATCACGACGACGGCCGCGATCACGAGCGGACCGAAGAGCTTACGCATCGTCAGTAGCCGCCTTGAGGCGAGCTAATGCCGGGTGCTTCCATCTGATTGATGCCGACGGCCGGCTTTTGCGGCATACCGTTGATCGCTTCACGCGTGATCGGGCCGTATTGCTGCACCTGGCCGTGATCGACACCCCAAACGTACCAATCCTTGACGATCGTGCCTGTCTCGATAATGCCGATCGCAGACGCAAGGACGGTGCCCATCGAGAACCACAGCAGCCAATCGTGAATCGTTTTTGGATTGGCGTTAAAGCCCATCGTCCAGCGCCAGAACAGCATCGATTTGTGCGAACCCGAATGCATGTCTTTCACCTCGGCCAGCTCCTGATGGCTGCCCTCGGCGGCCGTCGCGAGAATCGTCGCGCCGTGCATGCCCCAGAGCATCGTCGATCCGAATAGGAAGAAGATCGCGAGCTGGTGCCACGGGTTGTAATAGAGATTGCCCCACAGTACGCTGAAGTTTTGCGCCCAATCCAGGTCCGAGTTCAAGCCGAATCCCGGAGCCTCGGCCCACGAACCCATCGCGAGCGGCCGGAAAACCCAGATCGTCGCCGTCAGCAAAATTGCCGACAACCACGCGAACAAGAGATACGGACGCCACGCGAAGCGCACGAGCCGATCGTAGCAGCGGCCGGCCCAGCAGACGACCGAAACGGCCCATAAGAGAAGCTGGATCTGCCAGAAACCGCCCGCCTGCAAGGAAGGCGCCATGCCGAGTCCCTCGGGCGGCAGTATTTGAACATTTGCAAAATACTTGAGCAGCAGCCAGATGTTGCCTTGCATCTGCTGGATACCGGCGAACGTCAACACGGCTAGGCCGGCGACGAAAAAGAAGACCGAGAGCATGCCCCAGGTGCCGAGCCAGATGACGCCGGTCTGCGTCGACATGCCGAAACGCGATAACAGCCCGATGCTGATCGGCGTGCCGAGGCGTAAACCGACGAGGTCGGCGTCGTCGATCGGGCTCGGGCCCGGCAACTCGAGTTCGGGAAGGCGCGGGCGAGCTAAAATTGTTGCCATTTATATGGACCTCAGTGAAACCACGGAATCTGAAAGTGCCAGAAGTCGACCCAGTCTTTGACGATCGGGCCCGACGTCAGGATGCAGAGATCCGACATGATAAGCGTATAGATCGCGAGCCAGAATCCGAGCACGTGAATGCCGAGCTCGCCGATCGAATAACCGATGTAGTCGCGCCAGAAATTGTCGACGTTCGCCGTTTCGGCGCTGGCATCGGCATTCGTATTGTACGTGCCGAGGATCGCGCTGCCGTGCATCGCGAGCACCATCGCCGTCAGGAAGAAACCGAGAACGGCGTATGCGTGAAACGGATTGAGATAGAAATTATCGTACTTGAAGCCGGTATTGGAAACCCACGTGAGGTGCCCCGTAAAACCGAGATCGAAGCCCTCGCACCAGCAGCCGAGCAGTAGTGGCCGGATGACTTCCAATACGACGTAGGCCGAGATCGCGAAGCTGAACATGATTGGCACGTGATAGCCCATGTCGAGCTTGCGGCAGATCTCGACTTCGCGCAGCGCCCACGTAACGAAGGCGACGACCGCGAAAAACGTGATCAGCTCCCAGTTGCCACCTTGATAGAACGGCGCGAACCCGAGCCCGTACTGACGTAACGGCGCTCCGATCGTAACGCGAGCCAGATCGCCGTCTTTAAGAGCGGCGATCGAGAGTGCGATGACGAGGATCCCGAAGATCGTGGCGCCGACCGAGATCGCTCCGAAAATGCCGACGTAGAATCGGCCGACCCAAAAATCGAACGGATCGTCGCCGAGTAAATCGGCGAGAAACGTTCCCCCGCGCTTGCGATAGACGCCTTCGAAACTTAGCATGACCGCCTCTCTATCCCAAATGATGCGCGAGGGACGTCCGCCGCCACTCGTCGATGCTTTGCCGCTGTGCGCCGATGCGCTATTTCGCTCCGGGAGCCGGTGCCGGCGCCAAGTTCGTAGCTGAAGTTTGCGGGAAAATCCAATTGTACTTCGGTGACGAGAGTACGATGAAGTGGATCAAGAACGCGACCACGAGTCCGGCCGCGCAATACGCTGCCAGCACGGCGCGAAAATTGTAGGTTTTACGAACGATCATTTACGTAGCCTCCCCTACCACGGCCGCCACAGCCACACGAAAATGTGGGCGATGACTGCGATTA
>CAXTIY010000272.1:0-5173 GCA_964244215.1 uncultured bacterium | reverse complement strand
GGCTCGAATTCGCTGCGTAGCTACGATCCGGGCCCGTTCGCACCGCCCGGCTCTGTCGAAATAGCGATGATCGAGCAACGCGGTGTCATCGTTTCTCGTATCGTCGCGAACGCTCTCGCACTCGAGGTTGGCGGCACCGTGGTTGCGGTCGCAAACGATTCGCCCGTAACACTTAAAATAGTCTCGATCCTTCCGGCGCGGACGAGCGGTCTCGACTCGAATACGGTGCTCGTCGATTTGACGACGGCTTCTAAATTGTTCGGGTCGCACGGCGCGCTCGATCGTATCGATGTCGTCGCCGATCGATCCGAGCTCGAGGCAGTTTCCCGACGTATCGCGCGGATGCTTCCAGAGGACGCTCGGGTGAACAGCGCTACGGAACGAATTGCATCACTCGACCGATTAACGTACGGCGTGCGCTTTAACTTAAGCGTTTTCAGTTACGTCGCGCTTGCGCTCGGCACCGTATTGCTCGCTAACTCCGTCGGCATTTCCGTCCGTCAGCGCCGTCCGGATATCGCGACACTTCGAACGCTCGGAGCATCGCGGGCGCAGATCGCTCGCACATTCCTTGCCGAGGGTGCGTTGCTCGGCGCGCTCGGGGGAATAGTGGGTGCGATCCTGGGCGACGCGTTCGCTCAAGCCGGTAGCGGCTTCGCAGATCCAGTCTCGCTGATCGAGACCGGTTCGCAACTTGCGGGCGACGCGTCGGTCCTCGTCCGCGGCATGTGCACGGGCCTACTCTTATGTATCGGCGCCGCGGTCGTGCCTGCGATAGAAGCTGCGTCCATCTTACCGGCGAATGCACTGCGGGTTACGCCGAGACGGCCGAACAGTCCGACGGGTAAGCGGTCCGTCGCAATTGGACTCGCTATCGTGCTCGTAAGTATCGTGCTGGGCTTCTTTTCGCGGCCGGGGAGCCGGGCCGCTATCGCGTATGCGTCGGCACTCGGCGTGCTATTTGGCATAAGCCTTTGCGTGCCGTCGTGGCTATGGATCGCCGTTCGCATCGGCTCTCGTATCGCGAGCCATTCGGTGTCGGGCCGCTTAGCCGCGGCTCGCTTGCGCGCTCATGGGATGCGCCTAAGTTTAGCCGTCGTGACGCTCGTGGTCGCGGTCACCGCTAGCGTAGGCATTGCGACGGCTACCGTCTCTTTCGAGCGAACGATTCACCGATGGGAACTGATCGAGAAGCCGGGTGACCTAGAAATTCGCTTTCTTGGACGGCACGACATTGCAGCGAGCGTACTCGCGAACCGAATCTCGCGTCTATCCGGTGTCGCTGCAGCTTCGCTCATTAACGGCGGCGAAGTTCAGCCGGCGAAAGACTCGCCGGTCGGTTCTATCACCGTCGTTGCAAGGTCCGGCGCTTCTCTAGACCGGCTACGTCGCACGATCATCGCCAGAGCGGCACCCGTCTCGATCGACGTTCGCTCGTCGGGAGAGGCGAGAGCAGCCGACGAAATGCTGCTGCGCCCTTCGCTTTCGCTCGCTTCAACGGTCGGTCGCGTTTCCTTGATTATCGCCATCGTTAGTTCGGTCGCTACGATGATCGCTCTCGTCCAAGAGCAGCGAAGGGAGCTACTCTTACTTCGTATACTCGGGCTAGCCATCGTGCCGATGCGAAGGATGATCGTTTACGAAGCCGCGCTACTAGCGGCCTTTGGCGCGCTCTTAGGGGCGGTCGCAGGTCTCGGACTCGGCGCACTACTCGTTCTCGTCATCGACCCGCTCGTGTCCGGCTATCCCGTATCGCTCGAACTACCGCTCGGTCTAGCCGTCGGAACGCCGATCGCGATCGTCGCAGCAGCCATGCTTGCGAGCATTATCCCAGCCCATCTTGCCACATCCAAATCGGACGCTCGAGCACTGCAGTCGACGTGATTGCGAAAAACCTCGCGGCACTCGGCGGTCTCGCGCTCATTTTGAGCGTCGCTCGTTCCGCCTCTACGAGCAGCGCCACACAGCCGGCGGCCTTATCCGAGTGGTGGTCGGTAAGCGGCCACGCCGCAACGAAGGCCGGCCGAAAGTTTCGCTGGCATGCATCCTTGTTTCGGTTCGCACTCGGAGATAGCGAAGGCTTCTACAGCGCAGAATTTTCCGTCTTAGACGTACGTACCGGCAGATTGGAAAGCGAGCAGCGCTCCGCTCGCGAGTCCGTTGCAAGTGCCGGCCGAAAACCCAGGTCGATCGCCGTCGATGGCTGGCATATCACGACACGGGTTGCCTCAAATCCATTGCGCGCGCCAATGGATATATTATTCGAGAGTTCCTCCGCCGGCTTTTCGTTACATCTGCTTCCACAAAAACCGCCGGTCGCGTCGCTCGCATTCCGAGGCCTTGCCTTTACCCGCCTAAAAACGATGGGGCTCCTACGCTATGCCGGCACGGACTATATGGTGAAAGGCTCGGCTTGGCTCGACCATGAGTACGAAACGGCGTCACAACCCGTGCAACGCGTAGGTTGGGAGCGTTTCGAATTACAACTCGACGATGGCCGTGACGTCGAGCTATTCTCATCGCGATTACGCGACGGTAACTTCCACTTGCCTTCACAGAGAAGCGGCGCGCCCGAGGTTGCTGCGCAGCAAACGATCGTCGGTAGCCGCGAGCCGATGGAGGGGTTGCTCGTCGATCGAAGCGGCGTTCCACATCGCGTGTCCTCGCAGCGCATCGAACTAATCGTTCGCGGGAATACCCATTGGCATAGTCCGCATGATGACGCGGTGTATCCCGCACTTTGGCAGTTGACGCTCGACAATGGAGCGACGGTGGCAATCGAGCCGACCGCTCGCGATCAAGAGATCCGGCCGGAACCAAGCGGCGTCGCGTTGTGGTACGGAGCCGTCGACCTTACCCAGGCAGATCCGCCCGGGCTCGTTCTCGGTACCGGCTTCGTCCAACTATCCGGCTACGTCACGCCGACAGCACTCTAATCTGATTCGAACGTCGGCTGCGTTACCACACGCTTAAATGTGTGGAGCCTCGGAGTGAAGATGCTCGGGTAGCGATCTCGCGTGAATTATTGCAAGTCGCATTCGATACGCGAAAAATCGTCGGGTGTCAGTGCGAGTCGGCACACGGGCGCGGACGCTAAGCCGATTGACGATGCGCAACATTCGCGAAAATCTTAGCTTTGCGTTTGCATACAACGTCATCGGCATTCGCATCGCGGCGGGCGTCCTCTATCCGGCGTTCGGGCTTTTGCTAAGCCCGATTGTCGCGGCGTTCGCTATGTCGCTCAGCTCCGTATCGGTGATCGCAAACGCGCTGCGACTGCGTACGATTAAACTTTAAGCTTCCGATCGTTACGGCCATCCGAGGGCCACGAAAGGCCACACGATGGCGTCAGATAACCTCGAACACGCCACACAGCGAGGAGCGCCCGTGAAGCGAAGTCTTTTCCTAACGACCGTCATGGCAGCGGCAACGCCGTTACTGGGCGCCGCGGCACCACGCGGACGTATGGTCACCACTCGGGACACGGGCTGCGGCTGCTGCGAGAGTTGGGTCGGACTCGCACGTCAAGCGGGCTACACGGTCGAACTCCACGATCTCGACCGCTCCGCGCGCCTGCGTCGTTTCGGACTTACGCAAGCGACAGCCGGGTGTCACACGACGCAAATCGATGGCTACCTGATCGAGGGCCACGTTCCAATGGACGTCGTGGCGCGCTTGCTGCGCGAACGCCCCAAGACGCGTGGCATCGCCATTCCCGGCATGCCGACCGGCCTCGCCGGTATGGATGGGCCGAGAGCCGATTCCACGACCGTGATCACGCTGGACGCCCATCCCCGAATCTTCGCTCGCGTGTAGCGCCTGTAAAACTTGCAACTTACTGCGACGTAGTAACGTGCGTTGCGTGGAGCGCCCGTTCCGTCCCGGTGCCAAAGGGGTCGAGCAAGTTCTCGGCCCGCTCGAAGCGGCTATTATGGAGCGGCTTTGGGCAACCGGCGCACAATCGATGGGAGACCTCCATGCGTTCTTCGAGAAACGCTCCGGCCTCGCGTATACGACGATCCACTCGGAGCTCTCACGGCTGATCAAGAAAAAGTTGATTACGAAGCGTGGCTCCTATGGCGAGGCAACGTATGCCGCACGCATCCTCCGCGAACGCTTCGTGAGCGATCTCGTCCGCAACGTCTTGCGAGGTTTGCTCGACGCGCATGGGCCGGTCGCGGTGCACGGATTCGTCGATCTCGTCGCAGACGACGAACACGCGCGGGCAGAACTCGAGCGGCGCCTTAAAGCCCGCGACGAGTCTTGAGCTCTTTTCGCATCCTGCGGACCATCTGGCCGCTCGTTTTTATCGTGCCGTTATGGGCCGGCCTTCGGCGGCTCTGCTGGTCGCATCCGGCCCACTTCATGCTGCACGCCACGATGACGTTGCACGAAGAACTGCCGATGATTTTGCTCGCCGCCGCTCTCGTTTCCATCGGCATCGTAATCTTCAAGCTCGTACGCGTCAACGCAAGCCTGGAGACGTTACGAGCGCTCGCAGGTGTCATGCCCGCGAAGCTCCGAGTAGCGTTACGAACCGAAACGGACGCGCTAAACATGCCGGAACCGCTGATCACCTATCTCGAAGTCGAAGCTCCGATCTGCTACACCGTCATGCCCGGACCCGCAATTCTCATCTCACGCGGCTTCATCGAGGGACTCGACCAGAGCGAACTCGCCCTCGTCGTCAGACACGAGCTGGTTCACGTGCGGCGCCGGGATCCGCTACGGGGCCTACTCTGGCACCTCGCTTTCTCGGCACTCTTAATACCGGGTTTCGGCGGCCTCGAACGCTGGCTGTACGACCGGCGCGAGCGGTGCACGAGCGTCATCGCCGGCACGTTGCATGAGCGGCGCTTTGAAAAGCTTGCCCGCCGCGTTCGACACGCTGAGGTCGGCATCGAACGATCGCTCGGCAATGCGTATGCCGGCGCATTTGCGCCGCGTTCGGCTCGCCGGTTCGTCTTCGTCCAACCGGCACTCGCGATCGGCGTTTTTTCGGCGCTCATCGCGAGCCACTTGTATTTTCTAAACGCGCTCCCGATGCTCGAACACCACCATTGCTGAAAGGCTTTTTTCGTGCCCTCGTTTACTAAGCTACGTAGTAATTTCTTTGCCGCGCTCGTCACCACCGTAGCGACCTTCGCTCTCGCGGCGTCGTCCGCAGCGGCGG
>CAXTIY010000271.1:0-5176 GCA_964244215.1 uncultured bacterium | reverse complement strand
GGCCACATCCAAGGCTTTTCTGGCGGCATAGACTTCAAATTCTAGGTTCCCATATCGGCATTACGGCAGCGAATTGGACTCGACGACGTGCCGCTGCATCTGACGTGCCGCTGCATCTAAGGAGACACAGTTGAAATTCGCGGTGGTAGGAGCGGGCGCAATCGGCGCGTATGTCGGCGCGGCGCTCTCGCGCGGTGGTAGCGAGGTGGCGATGGTTGCCCGAGGACAGCATCTCGAAACCATGCGTGAGAGCGGCGTGCAGGTCTATAGCGACCGCGGCGACTTTAATGCTCATCCTTTAATGACGGGCCGCATCACCGAGATCGGCCCCGTCGACGTGGTTATCGTTGCGCTAAAGGCGCATCAGTTCGATCCGATCCTCGAAGATCTGCCGGCGCTGTACCACGACGAAACAGTGGTGGTCAGCATGCAAAACGGCATTCCATGGTGGTATTTTCAACGCCATGGCGGGGCGTACGACGGTCTTGTTCTCGAGAGCGTCGATCCCGGAGGGCGGATCGCCAAGACCATTGCACCGGAGCGAGTCCTCGGATGCGTCGTGTATGCGGCGACGGAGATCATCGCCCCGGGCGTAATCCGTCACGTGGAAGGGACGCGATTCTCGCTTGGCGAGCCCGACCGGTCGATAAGTGCGAGGCTTCAAAACGTCTCGCAGGCGATGGTCGACGGCCATCTGAAAGCGCCGACCGAAGGGGATCTGCGCGGAGAAATATGGCTCAAGCTGCTCGGCAATATGTCCTTCAATCCCATCAGCGCGCTCACGCGCGCGACGCTCGTGGAGATGACCGACGACTCACTCGTCGAACCGCTCGTACGGGAAATGATGGAAGAGTGCGTCGCGCTCGCGACGCATCTCGGCGTAAAGTTTACTGTCACGATCGACAAGCGCATTGACGGCGCACGACGGGTTGGAAACCATAAGACTTCAATGCTTCAGGACCTCGAGCTCCGCAAGGGATTCGAGACCGAGGCTCTCGTTGGCAGCGTGGTCGAGCTAGGACAGCGGACCGGCATTCCGACGCCCGCGACGCGTCACGTTTACGCACTCGTAAAATTGCTCGAGCGTTCGATCGTAGCCGGACGTTGATCGCGGGTTCTTACCGAGTCTGCGGCTCCGCTGCCGCAGAAACGTCCTGATGGAGACTGAAACGCAAATGGAAACGCAACCTGTAGCGAAGCTGGATACGACGCTTTCTGGTAAATTGATCCGTCTTGTGCCGTTGTCGCAGAAACATCTGCATGCGCTCGACGCGGCATTCCGCGGTGACGAGGATCTCTGGACTTGGACGTTGGCCGCGGCTCCGCGTACCGAAGCCGAGACGGTCGCATGGATCGAACGCGCCGAGCAGGCCCGTTCGACGGGAGCTCGCTACGCGTTTGCTATCGAAGACAGCGCGGACGGCACGCTTGCAGGCGTCACGAATTATCTCGATGTGCGTTCTGATGACGGCGTACTCGAAATCGGATCGACGCTCATCTTTTCCGCATATCGCGGCACGCGTGTCAACACTGAGCTAACGTTGCTGCTCTTAACTCGTGCGTTCGAGCTAGGGTTCGTGCGCGTTACGTTCAAGACGGATGCCCGCAATGTGCGTTCCCGTGCGGCGCTCGAACGTCTGGGCGCGGTGCCCGAAGGCGTCTTGCGCTCATATCAGCGCCGGCACGACCGGACGAGCCGCGACACGGCGATGTATTCGATTCTGGTTGACGAGTGGCCGAATATCCGCGTCCAATTGGAAGCGAAACTTGCATAAGGATCGTGCTCGATTTTCGTTGGTCGACCTTTAATCTGTTGTTCGGCTCGTCTACCGCAATCGAGCGAGTCCCGGTTGCGCTGCCGGCACGGAACAAGTATTAATCGAAAGGCAGTTGCCGAGCGTGCGTGCGATTGGCACGCCGAAACGGCCCGACTCAGTAGCGATGCGCGAGTCGCAAGCTGCAGCGATGGCAAGGCCGCCTCCTATGCAGAATCCGCGAACCGCAGCCAGCGTCGGCACCTTAACAGTCTCGAGCCGATCGAGCACCGCGGTAATCCGTCGCTCGTAATCGATCCGTCGGTTCCCGTGCTAACGTTTCTCGGAAGCTGAAAACTCCATTTGAAGCAATCATGATGGCCGCGGCCGTTGCGCACTCCGATATAGAGGCAAACTTTCCGCGTTTTAGAACTTTCGGTTCGAAGCACGGCAATCTTGTGCGGCTTATCGTAATCGTGCGAGCGGATGCTTTATGAATTAAAGGCAAGCGGTTACTTGAGGGTTTGAAGTCGATGCGACCTATTCCAATCGGAACGAAGGGAACGTTCGAGACGCGTGTAGAGCAACAGGATCTCGCCAACGTGTTCAAGGACGCTACCTTACCACCGATCCTTGCGACTCCGGTGATGATCAAGTTCATGGAGAACGCGGCTCTGCGTGCGGTCGCGCCCTATTTAGATAAAGACGAAGCCGCTCTCGGCACCTTGGTGAATGTACGGCATGTCGCCGCGACGCCGATAGGGCGCTTCGTGCGCGTCGAAGCGGAAGTTACGGACGTCGACGGCACCCGAATCGTCTTCGCGGTTCGAGCGACGGACGCTGACGAAGAAATTGGAGCCGGCACTCATGAACGAAAGGTCGTCGATGTAGTGAGATTTACGCAGCGGCTCACACGCTTGAGAGAGTCGAGCGAGCCTTAACCGCACTCCAAATCGCCGACGGAACACCTATCCGCTCACGGCTCGTGATTTTCGGATGGCGTCGAGCCGTTCATTTGAACATCTTGCGGAAAGAGACGTTGTTCTTCGCTCACCTCTTGACCAGCAGAACGGTTGTTGCGGCAAGTAGTAAGACTGCAAATAGGGCTTTTAACATGCGCTCAGGCAACTTATGGGCTAGTGCCACGCCGTAACTGACGGCCGGGATACTTCCGGTGGCAAGCGCAGCTCCCGTGACCCAGTCGACGTCACCGGCCGTTCCATATGTCGCCAATCCCACCAGCGTTCCTGGTGCGACCAGCGCGAGCCCCATCGACTGCGCAGCAGCTTGCGATAACGCGAAAAAAGTAGCCATTGCAGGTACGGCTACCGTAGCGCCTCCGACGCTGAAGAAGCCTGATACCGCTCCTCCGATGACCCCGACGATGGAGGCGAGGTACCACGGCGCCGGCTGTCTACGCCGCTCGTCAGTATTAAACGACTTCCATAGAACGTAGAGCGCAATAAGAAACGTGAATGCGGCAAACGCCAACCGTAGAGGCGCGCTCGCCACGCTGGTGGCGATCCTTGCGCCCACGTATGTAAACGGCACCGCGCTTATCGCCAGAGTAAGCGCGTAGCGAACGTTAAGGCTGCGTCGTTGATAGTACCGCCATAGGCCAACAAACACATTCGGCACAACCATGACGAGTGCCGTGCCCTGTGCCAGCTGCTCGGACATTCCAAACATCAAACCAAGCACAGGAACAGCGATGATGCCGCCTCCGATGCCGAAGAGCCCCCCGAGAAAACCGAAGACTCCGCCGAGCGCGACTTCAACAAGCAGCCGTAATAGGCTAACGAATGTCAATGAAACACGCTAGAAAGATACACCGCCTTTGGTAGGGCGACAGAGCACGCATCAACACCTGCGATGTTCATTGTTTCCCCAGGTAACGGTAGGTGCTTTGCTCATTGCAAAGCGCCGATTCCTAGACCATGTTTCGGACGTTGAATAAGTCCACGCAGATTTTCCTAACATGACCATCACTTAGACGCAACGATCGATCTGGCGCAGCAAATGCTGCCGACGCCTGATCTCTCAAAAGCGCGAGTTGCGGCTATGTCCCGGCGCTTACAACCTTCTTCCCTCCATCGGTCTGCAGGCGCAGCCGAGTCGCTTCGTGCACGCGACGTCCGACTTGCTTACCAAATTGAATGTACCCGACCTACGCGCGAGGGTGACTATTCGCCTCACCATTCGAAGTGTGTCACCGACAAGGCGGTGAACCGCCGATCTCGTCGCGTACGGGCGCCGGGCTGGCGGATCAACTCGCGGATGGTACGTCTGTCGCTTAAACGTCAGCCTAAAGGGCGTCCGCAAAACCTCCAGCAACGATATACGCGCCTCAATCAAGGGCATTAGTTGACGGCTGGCGATCCGGGCTCGAACAAAGTATTGATCTTTGACCTTCAGCTCGGAGCCCGTGAGGCAGAGAGAAAGCGCGTTACAGAGGCAACGTTTCATCGTTTAGTCAAGACTCGTACGGCTACCTTACCCGAGCGTTGCGAGTGCATGAAGTGCTGCTTTCAAGAACCACCGTGATCCGGCAGTCAGCCAAATGAGCGTGAGCCATCGGGCTCGAATTTTGCGTTCGATCGCGAAGTATGGCTAAAGCCTTGGGTCATCAGCAGCACTCGTCCATGAGTGATGGCTGACAAGCGGCGATCACCGACGGTACGTAATGAACTTTCAACAAGCGATCTGGAGGCGCCGTAGCAACCGTCGCAATGAAGCCCATGCCGATACAGCATCAAGAGTAATGAACCGCAAAACCGAATTGGTCCCGCAGTCGAAGGATTTACGCGTGACGATCAAGCCAGCACTCGCCCTTATATCGCTGCTTTCCGGCGCCGCGAAGCGTTTGCGCCTTTCGGAGCGCATTGGGAAACTTCCGAACGTCGAGTCGGCGCGGACACGAAACCTTGCCGGCCGCACTCAGGATTGCAAGCCGGTCGTCAGTGTTTGTCCGTACTGTGCTGTCGGCTGCAGCACTCTTGCTTATGTCAGCGAGGAGGGTAAGCTTCTCGACGTCGAAGGCAATCCCGACAGCCCGATATCCGGCGGGCATCTGTGTCCCAAAGGGTCCGCAATATTTGGCCTGACGGTCAACGAGGCACGCTGGACAACCGGCAAATACCGGGCACCCAACGCGGTCGAGTGGGAAGAGCGGCCGCTCCCGTGGATGCTCGACCGCATCGCCGAACGTTTTCGAGAGACGCGTGAGAAGACGTTCGTGCGCGCGCTCGATAACGGAAAGCGCGTCAATCATACGCTCGGCATCGCATCGCTCGGTGGCGCGACGTTCGGCATCGAAGAGAACTACCTGCTGCAGAAGCTCTTCAAGGCGTGCGGCGTGGTTTCAGTGGAAAACCAAGCTCGAATATGACATAGCTCGACGGTGCCGGGTCTCGGCACCTCAT
>CAXTIY010000270.1:4062-5177 GCA_964244215.1 uncultured bacterium | reverse complement strand
CCGAAAGAGGTCCTTGCCGTGCTTCTTCGCATTCGCGCTATCGCGCTCGTCGCTGTGGCGTTTGCGCTTACATCCTGCTCGAGCGGCGACGTTACGCTTACACGGCCGCCGGCACCGCTCACGCCGCAACTTCGGCCACTGATCGCACCTGCTAGCGTTTTTCCGACGACGACGCGGTCGGCTCCGACGGGCATCGTCGGTTCCCTCGTGACGGATTCCGTCGTGTTGGCAAACGGCTCCACGGTCGGGGCGTTATACGATAGGGCGACGGCTGTGTGGACGCCGCTCGAATTCCCATCTGCTTCCTCGACGGCGGCCTACGGGCCGGCGGTCACGACGGCGGGTTATCGCGTCGTCGGCAGCTACATCGTCGCAGGCTCGCAGAGCAACCATGGATTCGTCTACGATTCGAGCACGAACGCTTACACGACGCTCGACCCGCCCGCCGCCTTCTGCGCCCCTCGCGCATGCAACCAAACGATCGCTCATAGCAACTTCGGTAGCACGTCGTTCAAGGCCGTCGGTAATTGCGATAGCATCGACGGCCCGGGCCCGGGGCTCGGTGTATACCCGGCGGCCGGCCACGCATTTCTGTACGATTCGGCCACGAGTACCTTCACCAGAATCGACATGCCGGGCGCCCTCGGCACGACGGCGTACGGGATCTGGATCGACGGATCGGAGGTTGCGGTCGCGGGCGGCTTTACGGGCGCCCTCGTGACCCACGCCTACGTACGCGGCCTCACGAGTCGCAAGCTCGTCACATTCGACTATCCCGGCGCCGTCGTCACGCATTTCGAGGGCATCACGGGTGCCGGCGGTGCCGGAAACTACAACGTCATCGGCGACTTTTTAGCGAAGAGCACGAGCACTAGCGCCAGCGGCTTTTTTCTTCCCATCCGCAACTGGGTGGCCGGAACGCCGATTTTAATTGGCTCCGGCCTCAGCGCGAACTCGGTTTTTCAACGCACGGTTGTCGGTATCACGATCGACGCAACGACGACGAAGGGTTATATTACGACGGTTCCCGGTTCGTAGACCGATTGCGGGTTATCGCGCAGCGAGTATCTCGTAATCGATCGGCTTGAACGCATAGTTGTTGCTCATCTCGGCGG
>CAXTIY010000270.1:0-3962 GCA_964244215.1 uncultured bacterium | reverse complement strand
CGATGTCGGGATCGCGGAGGACGCTATACCGAAAGGTGCGAGCGCCGCCACGAGGGAGCGGTAGGAGCCGGGAGCGCAGTTGGAAATCTGCCGACTCCTAGGCGTCTATGATCGCATCGAAGTCGAGAACGAGCCCATTAGGCGCCGTGCCAATCTCGACGATCTCTCGAGTTACCGGGTCGATCGCGACGGCGTAGCTGCTACCGCGCCGAACGTAAAATTTGGCCGCTTCGACCGTATCTTCGAAATTGTCCGTGTCCGATTTGACTTCGATTGCGACATCCGGACTGATAGGCCAAAAGCCGGCGGCTTGTTTTGCCGTCAGGGCGTCGATTCGAGCCTGGCTCACCCATGCCCCATCCGGCGAACGCAGCTTCTTTTCGGGGCCGATTGCAAACCCGGTTTGCGAATCGTAGGCGTTGCCGCCGTTGCGCTTCTTGTAGTCGCGCAATTGTGCCGCCGCTTCGAGGCTCTTCGCGCCACCTTTCGTGTGCGTCGGACTCACGATAACGGTTCCGTCTTCTTCACGCTCGAAGCGATAGCCGGGGTTATCGCGCGATACGCGCACGAGATCGTCGTCGTTCTCGATAACGAGCGGCGTTTTGAGAGCGATAGCCATTGTCGTCACTGCTTTCAGAATGCCGGAAGCGATGCATATCTCACTAGGTGTTCGGCGCTGATTGCTTTCGCCCCCAGGACGCTGCGGTCGAGCAGTTTAACGGGTGCGCTCGAGGCATAGGCGCTCGGAAGCGGGATGCTCGCCGCGGCGAAACTACTTGAATTTAGCCCGCGAGTATCTCGTAATCGATCGGCTTGAACGCATAGTTGTTGCTCATCTCGGCGGAACACGCGGTTAAGCCTACGATGAGATCCGTTTCGGCGCGTAACTCGAGCGCGTCACCGGCGCGCGACCGCGGCGGCAGAACCGCAAGCGTTCCGTCCTCGGCTACCGTGACGTTCATGAAGACGTTAAACGATGTCGGGATCGCGGAGGACGCTATACCGAAAGGTGCGAGCGCCGCCACGAGGTTCGAGAAGCAGCTCGGGTGCGGTTCATTATTGCCGTAGATGATCGCAAACGTGTCGCTACTGCACGGCGTCAACAAGAAATCGTGGCGCCCGACATCGTCACGGACGATCGTCGCGAGCGGCACGCTTGCAGCCGAATAGAGCACGTGGCCGGTCGTGAGATAGATCGTCGAGGCGTAATCGAGCGAGCGGCCCGACGACAGCGCGTCGGAAAGATCGTCGCGGCGAAAAGCCATAAAATCGCTAACCTGTTCGCCCAGCGGGTCGACGATGCGTAAGCGTTCGCCGCGCGCTAAATGAAATGCCGTCCCGCTTTGCGGGGCGATGCGCCGCATACCGATGTGCGTCACGTATTCGCGCGAAAGGGACATTTCCAATCCGCTTCTACGGGACGGCCCGAATACTGACGCGTTTCGCTGAGCGTCCCGAAATCGACGACGTTGGGATTAAGGCTTCCGTCGAGGGCGATATCGCGCTCACGAATTCGATCGCGAAAGCGTTCGAAATTACCGCTATCGCGTAATCGCTGAAACTGTTCGTGCGGATTAAATACGAGCGCGGGCCAGGCGAAGCGCCGCGACGAGCGCGACGCGAGCGGATGCAGCCCGACCACGAAGAACGCAGTGCCTGCGATGGAGAATGAAAAGTGAGGATCGCTCGGATCGGAGGACACGGCTGGGTCCCATGCGTGAACCCCCGTATCCAAATCGTGCAGACGCTGAAGTTGACCCCACAGGGCCGCTTCGAAACCGGCTTCGCTCTCGATGGAATCTCGCTCGCGGAACACGCTCACGAACGTACTAAAGTCTCCGGCTAGAGCGTCGCGCTCGTTCGAAAACGCAATGAGATCGCGCGCGAGACCTTCGCTCGTCCCGGGATCGGTGAGCGACTCGTACGCGCCGAAGCGATAGGCGTTGCGATTGAGCGCCGACTTGGCACCGACGCACGGGAACTTCTCCGCAGCAACGAAGTTGCGGAACGCCGCGTGCGCGACGTGCTCGAAGATCGAGGTCGCGGACGTATCGAGCAGGCGTACCAGTTCGCCCGATTCGGAGCGGGCAGAATAACGCGAAGCCGAGCGGGCGGCATCCGTTGGAGCGGCAACGGCCTGCCAGGCGCGTTCGATCGAGGAGGTCTCTTCTAAGAGGCCTCGTTCCATTTGAGACATGCTAATGGCAAATTACCCGCCAATCAGCCAATGAAGCGTTGCTCGGCAAGGAAAGCGAGCGGCCGAAATCCGATCAGAAGCGCTGGCGCCGGTCACTCCTCATTTAGGTGAAACCGCAGGTCACAGACGTACATCGGCACGGTCGTTCAGCGTCAGCCAAAAGCCGAAAAGCAGTGCCACCGCAGGCACCAGCCCCGTCAACTTCGGTGCCGCGCCGACGATCGCGCTGCCGAGCGCGGGTGCGAAGATGAGAGCGAAGTTGTCGAGGGCGCTCGAAATGCCGAGCAGCGTGCCGCGTTTGCCTTCGGGCGCGATTTCGGCGATCCGCGCGCTTAGGAGCGGCCGCAACACGGAGCCGCTCGCCGCCCAGATGACGATGGCGACGAGAAAGGTCGTTAACTGATGAACGAATCCGAGCAGCATATACGCGAGTACGCCTGCGGCGAACGCGCCGAGCGTCACGCGCGAAGCGCCGAAGCGTCGTACGAGCGGAGCGATACCCGCGAGTTGCATGGCGCCACCGACGGCCCCGGCCACGCCGAGCAAGATACTCGTCGCTTCGGGACCCGTGCCGAGCACGCGCGCGAGATAGAGCGAAAAGATCGTAAAGAAATACGTAAACGCAAAAATATACAAGAGCTCGCGCGTGAGGACGCTCGCGATACCCGGTCGCCGAAACGCCGCGCGTAATTCTTGCGCGTCGAACGTACCTTCCGAGCGCCCGCGCGTTTGTGGTAAGAGGAGCGCCGTCAATGCAAAGTTGAGAGCTTGAAAGCCCGCGGCGACGAAGAACGGAACCGTCACGCCGAAATGCGCGAGCGCGCCGCCCAAAATCGGCCCGACGATGAAGCCCGCTCCGAAGGCCGCCGTCGAATACGCGAAGGCGCGTGGACGCTCGGCTTCAGTGGTAACGTCCGCGATATACGAATTAGCGACGCCGAGATTACCGCCGCCGAGCCCCTCGATCGCGCGCGAGAGAAAGAGCAGCGGCAGCGAGTTCGCGAACGCGAGCAAAAGATAGGCTGCAAACGACGCAACTTGCGAGCCGAGCAACGCCGGTTTGCGCCCGAAGCGATCGCTCGCCGCTCCCCAGAGCGGCGAAGAGAGCGTCGCACATAGCGCCGTCGCCGTAATGAGGGTGCCCGCGAGCACGTCCGGCGCTCCGAAGCGCCGCGCCAGAGACGGCAGCAGCGGAATGAGAATCGTGAATCCGAGGATATCGAGAAACGTAATTCCGTAGATCGGAACGAGCGCTCGCGGTAACCGCGCTTCGTTCACGTCACGTGCGGCTTTTTAGCGTTTCCGGCGCGCCGCGCCGATGCGGACGGCGATCGAGGCGCTCGCATAGAGGGCGATGATGATGTAGGCCACGAGGACGAGGCGCGTCTGCGGGAAGATGATGCCCGAGCGGATCTCGCGCAGCTGCACGACGATGCCCGCGAGCGCGACGATCAGCAAGAGCACACTCAAGGCGTTGCGTAGAGCGAGGGAACGAATCACGTGGGCTCGGCTTCGCGCGGGTAACGCCGGTACCTGGCGAAGAGCAGTCCGTGAAGTTCGCCTTCGTGATCCATCCGACGTCGCTCGAGGATGTGCTGCGCTACGAGCCCGGGGCCGCGGGCAAAGGGCTCCCGCTGATCGAGAAGATCATGGAATGGATGCCTGCGTACGCGGCCGCCCACATAACGGGCGTCCGCACGCCGGACGGGCGGGAAACCGAAGGCTGGTTCGTGGCGGCGACCTTCATGCCCGAGCCGATCCTCTC
>CAXTIY010000269.1:0-5192 GCA_964244215.1 uncultured bacterium | reverse complement strand
AAGAAAACGATAACGAGTACGAAGATAATCCCTTCGATCAAGCGCCAGGTATCGGTTTTCGCGCTGATCACGTTTTGCAGATACATAACCAGACCCGTCCCGAGTAGCGGCCCGAACAACGTTTTCACGCCTCCCACGACGGTAAAGATCACGAAGCTGCCGCTCGTTTCCACCGTTAGCGAATCGGGGGCGGTTGATGTTTCGTAGAGGCCCCGTAACGCGCCGGATAACCCGGTTAGCGCGCCTGCAATTACGAACGCCGCGAGCTTGTAGCGCCGCGGGTCGAAACCGATAAACGTGCTGCGTTCTTCGTTATCGCGGACGGCGGCGAGAACCTCACCGAACTCGGAACGTACGAGAGTCCGTGTAAACGCGAGTACGAGCAGCACGACGACTGCGACGAACGCATACCAATAGTGGACTTCGCCGAGATTACCGAACGGGCCGAGGTCGAGCGCGGGAAACGAGCCGGTGAGATCGAGGGACCACGGACCGAGCGCGAGCGGGGGCGACGTGATGCCTTGCAAGCCGTCGTCGCCCTGCGTGAGATCCCGCCACTTGAACACGATGAAAAAGAACATCTGCGCGAATGCGAGCGTCAAGAGCGCGAAGTAAATGCCGTACAGACGGACGACGAGCATACCGATCAGTAGCGCCATGAGCGTCACGAAAGCGACCGCGATAAACAGAGCGAGCCAGAAGTTCGGATGGTCCGGGAAGAAGCGAGAAACCGTCAGCAGCGCCATGTAGGAACCAACGCCGTAAAACATCGCTTGCCCGTACGAAAGTAAGCCCGCATAGCCGAGCAAAATGTTAAAACCGATCGACGCGATGCCGACGATCAAGATCTGCGTCGCTAGCCCGGCGTAGCCGCCGATCGGGTGGATGACGAACGGAAAGAGCACGAGTCCCAGTATCGTGAGTCCGTAAAATCGGGCGTCGTGAGCCGCCCTCACCCGCGGATGATTTCGCTTTCGCCGAGCAAACCCGAGGGCCGCACGAGTAACACCAGCGCCATGGCGATGTAGATAACGACATCCGATGCCGCCGGGAACACGAGCGTCGTAATGCTCTGCAACTCTCCGACGATGAGGCCGCCGAGTACGGCGCCCCAGAAGCTACCGAGTCCCCCGATGACGACGACCACGAACGACGGCACGAGAAACGCGAAACCCGTTCCCGGATCGACGCTGTAAATGGGGCTCGCCGCGGCGCCGACGAGCCCCGCCAGCGCCGCGCCGAGCGCGAAGATGACCGTCGACGCGCGTTTCACGTTACCGCCGAGCAACTGCACCATCGTACGGTCGCGGATGCCGGCGCGTACGATCAATCCGTAATTCGTGCGCTCGATAAAGAGCCATACCAGCAGAACGATCGCGACGATTCCGGCCGCGAAGAGAAGACGATAGAGCGGATACTGGATGAAGCCGAGATTGAGCGAACCGGCAAGGGCCGCCGGAACCGGATAGCTGCGCGTCGTTCCGCCGAACATCAACCGCAGCGTTTCTTCCACGACGATCGCGACGCCGAACGTGAGGAGAATCTGCGACGACGGATCCTTGTCGTAGAAGCGGCGCAGTAATACGCGATCGAAGACGACCGCAAATAGGGCGACCGCGACCGGCGCCGCAATCAGACCGGCGGCGAGACCGAAGCGCTCGGCAACGACGAGCCCGACATATGCGCCGATCGCATAGAACGCGCCATGCGCGAAGTTGACGAGTCGCAACATCCCGAAGACGATGGTTAAGCCGAGCGCGATCGCTACGTAGAGAAGTCCGCGAATAAAGCCGTCGAGAAGCAGGCCCGGCAGCTGGGCGATCATAGCGCTAGTGTCGATCGGATTCTCCTGTAGCGGCGCGCCCTCGTAGATCCGTTAGGCAGACTCGAGCTTGCACTTGCTCGTCGGTTGCGAAATCGACACGGACTCACCGTCGTGCACTTCGAGCACTTTCGCAAACGCGAACGGATTCGCACGTCCCGCGACCGGCACGCCTTCGAGAACGAGGCAGCTGTTGATGCCCTGATGATCGAACGCTCGCCAATATTCCGGTTCCTTGGTGGCGGTAAAGTGGTAGCCTTCCATCTTGGCGATAAACTTGTTCGGATCGAGCGAACCCGAGCGCTCGATACCGGCTTTCCACTGATACATATCCGTGTAGGCGCACTCGGCGCCGTTGCTCGGCGGCGTCCCGTTCTTTGCCATGAACGCGTTAACGAATTTCTTCGCGGCGGGATATTTAGCAGCGTGATATTCCCAGTAAAACGGCGCCGTGGAAACCACGCCGTTGAAATTATCGCCCGCGCCTTTGGCCATGTACTCATCGACGAGCGGCACTAAAATTTTGGTCGATTTAAGCAAACCGAAGCCCGCAGCCTGATTGAGGCAATTGACCATATCTTTGCCGAACTGCGTGATAACCAAAACGTCCGGCTTTGCGGCTTGCGCTTGCGAAAGCGCCGCACTGAAGTCGGTCGTGGTCAGCGGCGTCAATACGTTATTGATGGTTTTCGCGCCCTTGGGTTCCACGACGGCGATTAAATTATCGTAGACGCTATGGCCCCACGCATAGTCGGCCGTAATGTGGAACCAGCGGCCGGTGCCGTACTTCGTGAGCAACGTTTTGGCGAGCGACTGCGCGGACATGTGCGCGTTATTGTACCGGCGAAACGTATGATAGTGGCAATTCAGATTGGTCGGCTCGTCGCCGTGCGTCAGAGCCGCCATGAAGATCGTCTTCTTCTCCTGGCAGAGGCCCGATACGGCGATCGCCGTGCCCGTGCTCGAACCGCCCGTAATCATAACCGCGCCATCGCGTTCGATCATCCGGCGAGCGTTTTCCACGGCGACCGGAGCCTTGGTCGTGTCGTCCCCGACGCTTTCTTGAATTTGCATTCCCATGACGCCGCCCTTCGCATTGATCTCTGCGATGGCGAGCCGGTAGGCGCGCAACTGATCCGTCCCCTGATCGGAATACGGACCCGTTTGCGGCACGTTGAGCCCGACTACGAGGCTCTTCGTCGGTGCGGCAATGACGTTGATGCTCGCAAACGTGGCGGCGGTAGCGGCGATGCCGCCGGCGATGAAGCGGCCACGACTCAATTGGAATGCAGGTGCGGTCAACCGATGTTCCTCCGGTAGCTCTTCTAGCTAGGCAACAACGACGAACGATGCTTGCAAGACACGAAAACATCTCGACATTCGCCATTTAATACGTGCGTCTGCATTCGGTTTTACGATGCCTTAAACCCCGTTCGACTAATTCGAATGGGGTTAGTGGCACCAAGCGCCGCAGTTCGCTTCCAGCATCTAAGTGCAAGTCGCGACTATATGTCTTGCGCTCTAGCCAGCACCGCTACGCGATGGCTGGCGCATAGCATTCTAGTTTATCTGCGGCGTCGCAACCCACCGCGCACTGCCGTAGCAATGTTTCGACGCAGTTGCGGTAACATAGCCGTCGAGGGCAATCGCAGAGCGGCGGTATCATACGGTTTCGCCGCGATGCGGTAATCGAAGACGAGCGACGAGTGCCCACCGCCGACTTCTCGTACGCTGAAGCCCTTGCCCGTCCGCGCGCTCACGTAAAGTCCACGCGTATCGCCCATCGGCGTCAAGAACACGAGATACTTCTCGCGTGCATCGACGCTCGCGCCGAAGCGCGCGTCGAGCGGAACGTCGGCCTTGCCGTTGACGAGTTGCGCTTCGCCGAGATCTTCTAAGGTCGGCTGACTTATCCGATCGCCGAAGGTCGTCACGGAACTACCGCTCGCGCCCGACGTTCGAAAGAAGGGAGTCCCGCGCTGCTGCAGATTGCCGGCGATAATCAGGTTACCGTAATAGTCGAGCGACGCGGCCGCGTTGCCTCGCGAGTCGACACCTTCGAATAGCGTTACACCTTCGTCTCCGGCGATGGCTTGCAACGCGATTCCTCCAAATTCGGAACTTTCGGCAAGCGCCTCGACCCCGATACCGTCGTACGTATCGCCGAAAACCCCGACGCCGCTTTCCGCCTCCGTGTTGTAAGGCGCTACACCGAGCACGCCCGCCGCACTTAAGCTATTCGTTTTTCCGACCACGCCATCCGACGTATTCGACGTGCCATACACGCCGTAAGACGAAAGTGACGTTCCGCTAACGCCTACATCACTGCCGGATTTGCCGCTGACGCCGGTATTCGAAACGGACGTACCGATAGCGCCGACGCCGCTCTTGGAATCTCCGCGAATGCCGGTGCCGTACATGGAAAGGCCATACACGCCGACGTTATATCCTTTTTTATTCGTACTTTGATCGATGCCTTGGACGCCGCGTTTCCCGGCAGTCGCCGAGGTCGCATTGTAACTCGTCATTCCGAGCACGCCGGTGTTCGCCTTCGAGGTACCCTCTACTCCGAAACCCGTCGCCGTATTGACTCCCAGAACGCACGCAGCGACGGTGCTGCAAGTCGTAGTTGCGGCGTTCGCAGCCGCCGCGTAAAACGTCAGCGCGACGGCCGCAGAAACGGCCGCTAATCGACGGAGCATAAAAGCCTCGCTTTCTTGCGGCCGATCGCGCAGTGTCGGGCACTCGCTTCTTTGATCCGCAATGCAAGCCTATGCAAAACGGGGACGATAATCGCCCCACGGACGGGTGATTGCGCCGTGGCGCGCACACCCGTCTTGACGATAGAGTTTAGTCGTCGTCGCCTTTGGGAGCTTTCGCGATCGTAGCCTCCGACGGCAGCTTGCCTTCGCCCGTCATGCCGTATTGTAGGATCGCGTTGTATGCGGCAAAGTTGACGGCGTCCGGCTTCTTGAAGTTCATCATCGCCGTTTTCTTCTGCCACCATGCCCGGTCGTGCAAATCGGCGACGCGGCGCGTGCGCAGCGCGTTCGAGCGGCACGCCGGCACGAGATCCGTCGCCACGGGCGGCGCACAGAGCGATCCCGGAATGATCGGCGTGTACGGCGTCAGCGTCGGCGTCTTCGCGAAGACCGTCGACATCGGAGCGGCGTTGGCATCGTAGAAGCTGAGCGGACGCGCGCCGAGCAACGACTCCACGGTGCGCAAGGCGCTAACCGTCGTGTAGGTCGTATGATCGATCGAATGCGAGCGCGTCCACGGTGAGATAACGTGCGCGATCGAACGATGCGCCTCGACGTGATCCTGCCCGTTTTGCGGATCGTCGTCGATCATGATTATTGCGGTCGAC
>CAXTIY010000268.1:0-5199 GCA_964244215.1 uncultured bacterium | reverse complement strand
GGACCATCGCCCATGTACCCGAAGACCTTGGTTGCGATGACGACTTCATCTCGCGCTTTGCCTAAATTTTTAAGACCTTGGCCGAGAATCCGTTCGGATTCACCGGCCGAATAGGTGTCGGCAGTGTCGACAATGTTGATGCCGGCGCCGAAGGCACGGTCGAGCATCGCGTCCGCGTCGCTCTGCTGGACGTTGCCCATGGCTTCGAATGGGCCACTGGCGCCGAAGGTCATTGTGCCGAGGCAGAGCTCGGAGACGAAAAGCCCAGTTGCGCCGAGTTTGTTGTACCGCATAGAACTCCATGAACGAAATCGAAGTAGAACAAGAGTTCCTATCATAGGCACATTTAATCGGGAAATGCAACTGTCACTGGTGCATTAAGGTTCGTGAAGGGAAAGGTTCAGATTTGTGATCGACATTCGCTTTCCAACGGCGCTCCAAATCGCGCTCACGCTAGCTCAATCCGAACGGCTCGGATCTCCGCTTGTGACGTCGGCGCAGTTGGCAAGAGGTGTCGGGTCAACGGCGAGCCTCGTTCGCCGCCTGCTGGTTCCGCTCGGACGCGACGGGATCGTGCGGTCTTCTCTCGGACAGAGCGGCGGGGTTCGGCTCGCTCGGCCGGCATCGGCAATTACGCTGGGAGAGATTTATAAATCGGTTGTCGGCGAAAAGCAACTCTTTGTCGCTCGTACGGGAGTGCCGCATCTCTGTGAGGTGAGCGCTCGAGTCGAAAGCTACTTTGAGTCACTTGCGGCAGACGCCGACGAAGCCGTTATCAGCATGCTCAAGGGGCGAACGCTTGAGGGAAGCCTGAACGAACTTCTTCGGCTTAAGCGTACGAAGCCGCGCGAAAAAGGCGGCAGTCACAAGCTGCGCGCCTCCGCCTAGCTAAAACGGCAATCCGGTCGATAATCAGGAAGCTTCCCAATTGTGAAGCGATTGTGATTGAATTTTCGTCGGTGCGGAACGCGCGATTTAACGGATCGCCTCTTGCGCTACCAACCCTTTCCAACGGGGCAAAAGGCTAGCCGTCGTCCTTAAGCCGGCTCAGCAATGTACCGCGCAGGCGAACGGCGCATTCGCCATTCGGCACTTGCACGACGATCCAATGTCCGTCGTCGCCCGCGACTTCTAACGTAACCGTGCGATACCGGAAGATTCCGATGGCGGCGGAGTCGACTTCGATTTCGAGCGGGCGCAGCGGCGTGGAGACCTCAAACGCTTTCCACGCCTGTGCGAAAACGGAATCAGACTGGAGATCGTCGCACATGCGGCGGTATTCGGGATCGCCAAGAAATGACGACAAGCCGCCGCGCACCATTCCAACCAGATCTTGCGCAAATGCAGCGAAGCGGTCGCCGTGCATAGCACGCATCTCCGCATCGCGAAACATGCGCGTGACGATGTTGAAAGGCGCCGAGCCCGGCGCCTCGATTCCCCACACTAGCGACATGGCCTCATTCCATGCCGGCACGAGCCACTGCGACGTGCACACGTAAGCCGGCGCCCATTCGATCGTTGCAAGCGTGCCGAGCGTCGAGGCGTCGACGGTCTCGCGTGCGGGGGCGCCCGGGCGCGCATCGGCAAGCCTATGGACGTAGGCGCGTTCGTTAGCGTCGAGACGCAATACCGTCGCGACCGCATCGAGCGTGGCCGGCGTTACACCGGGCGCCGTACCGCTCTCAAGCATCGTATACCATGTGATGCCGATGCCGGCGAGCGTGGCCACCTCTTCTCGCCGCAATCCCGGCACTCGTCGCCGCACACCGTCGGGCAGGCCGACATCGGCCGGGCGCACGCGACCGCGACGCTCAAGCAGAAAGTGGCCGAGTTCACGCAATCGATCGTCCTGCTTCATACCACTGCGAGTGTCACCATTCGTAGAGGACTGGATGCCTTCCGCGTGTCCGCCTAGACTCGGTGCATGCGCACATGGTTCATCACGGGTACATCGTCCGGCATCGGCCGGGAGCTTACCGAGCTGCTGCTCGAGCGCGGCGATCGCGTTGCGGCAACGCTGCGCGACGTTGGACGGCTCGACGACCTAAAAGCTCAATATAAGGAGTTGTGGCTAGCGCCGCTAGACGTCGTTATCGGCGACGAGGTGCGTCACGTTATACGTGACGCTTTCGAATCGCTCGGACGCATCGATATTGTCGTTAATAATGCGGGCTACGGGCTCTTCGGTGCCGCGGAGGAAACGAGCGACGAACAGATCTTGCGGCAGATCGAAACGAATCTGCTTGGATCAATGAACGTGGTCCGCGCGGCCATACCTCACCTTCGACGTCAAGGCGGCGGCCGAATCGTGCAGATCTCGTCGGAGGGTGGTCAGACGACCTATCCCGGATTTAGCGCGTATCATGCCAGCAAGTGGGGCATCGAAGGTTTCATCGAAACGGTCGCACAGGAGGTCGCGCCATTCGGCATCGCCTGCACGCTCGTCGAGTTTGGGCCGACGGCAACGAACTTCGGTGCGGCGCTGAGGCGTGCTGACGCAAACGAGGCGTACGACGCAACGCCGGTCGGCGCGCTGCGACGCGGCTTTGAAAGCGGAAACAGCATCACGAAACGGGGCGAGCCAGGCGACGTCGTACGCGCGATCATGGCGGCATCCGAAGAGGAGCCGGCTCCGCTTCGCCGCGTTGTTGGAAGCTCCTCATTCGAGCGCATTCGCGCGGCGCTCGTGCAGCGTCTCGCAAGCATCGACACACAGAAGGTCGCGGCAGAATCGTCGGAGTCGTGAAGCCTGGAGCGGTGCGCAGAACGATCGGTCGCGCTACACTTCTTTATTTTGGACTTGCACTGGCAATGTCTACGCCGTCCTCTGCTAAAGCCCGCAATCAAGTCGCCAACACATGGCGAATCGTTTCGGCGCAAGCCGAGCGCGACGGGAAGATTACGGAGCCGTACGGTCCAAACCCGAGCGGTTTCCTAATTTTTACCGAAGATCTCAATTTCGCTGAGACGATAACAGATCCGGATGTGCCGAAGTTCGCCTCGAACAACCATGCAACTGGAACGGATATCGAGAATCGAGCCGCCATGAATGGCAGCCTCGGCAACAGCGGGACCTACACCGTTGATGAGCAAGGCCGCTTCGCTAGCGAGCATCTGATCAACTCCACCTTCCCAAACTGGAGCGGTCTCGACCGCGACAAACGCCAGATCACAGAGGTCGTCGAGGGCGATACGATGACCGAGCATCTGCAGGACCCAGGCGGTCCGAAGATCACGATCGTTTGGCAGAGAGTACGATGAGGCGTTGCTAGTACGCGGTCGAAACGAGCTCTAGGTCGTGTCCCATAACCGACCGGTTTCGGGACTCACGAGTCAAAACTTTGGTCCTCGACTGCGTTGACCTTACCTTTCACGACTCTTGCTTCGGCCAATGCCACGCGTACCAAACGATCAGTAGCGTAAGGACGATTTCGATCACGCCCAGGAATACATAATACATCCATGCTCCCGGCATGGTAGCGAGCATGATAATCGTGTAAGCGATTCCGAGAATGATATTTAGCCAGCGGCTTAAACGTGGCTTGATTACCAGAGTTAGAATCACCATGCTGCTCGGCATTGCGACTGACAGCGCAGCGGCCAGTAATCCGGCCTGGGTTCCGATTGGCCCCGCTTTTCCTGAAACGATTTCCGCTAGTGTCTGCTGCTTAAAGAAGCCGAAAAGATCTCCATAGATGTAACACAACACCGTTGTCGCCCACAGCGCCGAAAGCTTCAGCTTCACGTGGACCGTCATATCGCTTAACGGGGCCGACGTATTCTTGTTCAAGGCATCCTAATCCAATTTCGGAATTGGAGCGACCGGTCTCGGGCGAGGCTGGTCGCGTGCGATTTGTGACTAATACTCGCAAGCGGCTGTAAAGTTCCAAGGCACGCGCAGCGACTGAATCAACGATACCTCCGAAACCGCCGGGTTACGGAACGATAGAATGCTCGTGCTTAGGATGCATGGGAGAAATGTTTTGTCCCGTAACCGACCCGTTTTAGGACGAGCAAAGTCTTTACCGTTGGCCGTTATCCCTTACGAGCGTATTTCAGTCACCGCGCTGGGGCAGCTGGGTACAATATAGCCTCGAAGATCTTTCCGGCTGTTTTAGCGGCCGCATCTTGCGCTTCGTTCTCGAGAACGATGATGGTGAGGTCGTCGGACGGAAACAGGTCGTTACTCGACGACATACCATACGTATCGCCATCGTGGTAAACGTGCTCGTGTCCGTGTAACGGGTCGACCCACCATGCGAAGCCATAGTCATCCCGCTTGCCGTTCCGCAGTGTAGCGGGGGTAGTCATCAGCGTGAAATCCGACTTGCTGATGATCCTTCCGGACGCGAGGGCGCGATCCCACTTGACCAGATCGCCTACTGTCGAAACGATCTCGCCTGCCGACCATGTCCATGATGCGCCTATCTCCGGCGAAGGTGTTAGTGGGCCTACGTTCCGGCGACCTCGCCAATACCCGGTGGCCACGTCGGCGATATGCTGCTCCCGATCAATCGTGGTCGTCTGTTGCATGTGAGCCGGAGCGAAGAGGTGCGTGCGGATGTACGAGTTGTACGATTCTCCGGATGCAACTTCGATAACGCGCCCGAGAGCGATATAGTTCGTATTACTGTATTCCCATTGAGACCCCGGGGCAAAACGAAGTGGTCCCGCAACCATCCGCTCGATCTTCTCGAAGCTGCCCGCAGACGTCTGAGTAATCTGAATCATATGGTTAGTCGAAACGTAATCGAAGAGGCCCGTCGTTTGATCGAGCAATTCTCTCAGCGTTAGCTCGTGCGCGTGCGGAAAGCTCGGCGCGTATTTCGCCAAGCGATCGTCCAGAGCGAGTTTCCCCTGTTCCTTCAGTTGCAGAACGGCTGCGGCCGTGAACTGCTTTGTGTCAGAGCCGATCTCAAAACGGGTGTCGGCATCAACGGTTGCGCTTGAGCCACGGTTGCGAACGCCAAAGCCTCTCTCGTACCTGACGCGCCCATTCCGGACGACGGCGACCGCCAAGCCAACGGCGTGCGTGGCTCGGAGGTGACTTGCGATCGTGGCGGTGACGCGGCTTTCCGGGAAGCTCGACGCGTCGACGCCATTTCGATTTCCCACTCCGCTCCGTACGAACGCGAGCGCGCCAGCTAGAATGACAACCGAGGAAAAGTAGCGCTCCATCATCGTCCTTTCAACGTGCGC
>CAXTIY010000267.1:0-5241 GCA_964244215.1 uncultured bacterium | reverse complement strand
CGCTGATAACGATCGTTCGGTCGCTGCGGGATCCGCATCCGTCCGGCTTCGTAGGTCCTGACGCTTGGCATACGTGCGCGGTGCCGGAAGCGTCGAACCGAGCTCGATCGCACGGGCGACGTCGAGCTCCCCGCCCGTTTTCGGCCGGAGCCAAACGGTCAGCGAAGTATCTGCATCGGAGGCGAGTTCGCGCGCATGGCTACTCCCCGGCCACGGCCTCCGGAACGACTCGAGTATCCTGACTTTTCTTCAGCAGGCACGGGCACGCTCCACGCGTGAGGCTTGCGAGAAGACGAACTGGTGCGGCTGCGGGCCTGCCGTACGCCCGCGGTACGCACGGCCCGTATGCTTGGCTCGTATCCGCTCGAAACACCGTGTAAGAGGTTATTATGCGTCTCGTCGATCGCGCTAAGAACATCACTCTGCGGCCGCAATTAGAGTGGCCGCTCATTGCCGCCGAGCCGAATTCGCCGGGCGGCCTCTTAACGGGTTACGTCGTGCCGCTCGCGGCAATCGGGCCCGTAGCGCTCGTCATCGGGCTATCGATCGTCGGCGTCGGTATCCCGTTCGTCGGGACGTACCGGGCGCCGCTCCAATCATCGATCGCGCAGGGTGTGATGACGTTCGTTGCGATTCTCGTCGGCGTCGCAATAATGACCGCCATCGCCCGTGCGTTGGCGCCGTATTTCGGCGGCCGGCGCGATTCGCTTTCGGCGCTTAAATTAGTAGGCTATGCGTATACGCCCGCGCTCGTCGCCGGCATACTCGGTATCTTTCCGCCGCTATCGTTACTCGAGATCTTCGCGGGACTCTGGACGATCTATATCTTCTATCGAGGTGCGCCCGCGCTGTCGATGAGTACGCGTGACAAGGCGCTTCCGTATACCGCAACCTTCGTCGCTTGCGGCATCGCGCTCGGTTTCGTCGCTATGCTCGTCTTCGGCACGCTCGGATTAGCGTTTAGCGCCTTCACGCATCCGGCGCTATCGGCAACGACGGGCGACGCCGAAGCGCGAGCCGTTGCGGCAAGCGTCGTTGGGTCGGCACTCGGGGGCGGGACGGCGAATAGCGAGAGCGCTCGAAAGATGGTCGACGCAATCGAATCGGCCGGTGCGGATGCCGACCGCGCGAAGGCTTCCGGCGATACCGACGGACAAGTGCGAGCGGGCGTGAGCGCACTTACGGCCATCGTGCGCGGTGGCAAAGACGCGGTTACGCCGATCCCGCGCGGAGCGCTGCGGACTCTGCTTCCGGACGCCGCCGCCGGCCTCACGCGCTCGGCGAGCGAGGCGCAGTCCGGGGCCTTTGCGGGGATTGCAGCGTCTTCCGCGGATGCGACATACGAAGGCTCGGGCTCGGGGACGCTAGAGATTAGCGTCGCCGACCTCGGTAATATGGGCGGCATTGCGGCAATGGCAAACCTCGGTGCGTCGATGCAAGCCGAATCGGAAAGCGACTCCGGCTACGAGAAGAATGTCGAGGTCGATGGCCGGAAGGTTCACGAGAAGTGGACCAATAGCGGCAAAGGCAGCGACCTCTTAGAGATCGTCGATAACCGCTTTGCGATAAGCGTCACGGGAAGCGGCGTCGACATGGAAGACGCGCTCGCCGCGCTTCGCAGCGTCGACATTGCCAAAGCTCAAGCGTTGGCGGCCGCTACGACGAAATAACCTAGCAAGCGTTGCGAGTACGTCGGGCGCTTGCTTTACGCCTAGGCCGATTCGCAAATCATGAACGCATCGGCCATGTCGTTCTGTTCGCTGCGCTTGATGCCGAGCGAACTCGCGATCGCACTCCATTTGCGTACCTCGCCTGCCATACGATCGATAATTTGTTTCGCCGCACCGTCCTTGATTCGAAAATAGGGCGCGACCGATCGTACGAGCGCGAGATCGAGCGCGTTGTCGCTCTCATCGATGTTTAAAGATAGACCGGACGAGCCCGGTATCGGATTCATGTCGTAAGCCTGTGAGAGTCGCCAACCGGCGTTCGGCTCGAGCAGAAAGCCGTGGTTACGAAGGTGGTCGTCCGTGTTCGAAACCATGACGTTAAAAACGATACGCGACCAGAGTTCGATGAGATCTTCGCGCGGTGCGGCACCCTGCGACATAATCACTTCGACGATCTCGAGATAACTCGCACCGGTAGATGCATCGTCGCCGTCTTTATGCCCCGTAAGCGTCATCGCCGAAGCGAAATGAATGCGCCCTCCCGATTGAAGACGGTCGAAGCGCCGCACCATGAACGTGTGCTCCGCACTCGCGAACGTACGGGCATCGCTCGCCGGTACGCGCAGACCGCAGCGCTCGGCGAGCCTCGCGACGACGAGTTCCCACGCGCCGACATCGTATCGGTCTTTGATGCTCGGAAATTTTGCGATCCACAGATTGTCTTCGAGGTCGACGACGCTTGCTTTCGGCCGCGCTCCTCCGAGCGATGCACCGGGAGCTAAGAGTAGGCGAAGCCATTCGTCCGTCGCGGAATCGTCATTTTTTACGTCATCTTCGATCCCTCGGCTAGCAGCTTCGAGTTCGCGCAGCCGAACGAACGGCGGTGCGGCGCTTCCGTGGTCGTCATCGAGAAAGGGCCCGTCCGTCGCCAATTTATAGCGCAGCGCCCCGGACCGAAACGAATCGTGAACGCCGAGCAGATAATCCGATTGACCGAGGCGCACGTTACGTGCGACTAATCCGGCACGCTGCTTACGATCGAGCCGGCGCCGAATGAGCGTTTCGCCCCAGCGATCCGGGCTCGAGTCTTTAAAGACGCCGAATATTGCCCGTCCATCTTTAGGAAATTGCGGACCTCGGAAAAATCCTAAGTCGGGATCGAGCCTTTGGTTCGCTTGGGTGTGGTCGCTCAGTGCTTCTTCATCGAGGGTGAAATCGAACAGCTCTTCCGTGCGTCCCGGGCGTACTCGCAGCAGGCCGAGCCGCTTCGGCGGCTCGCGCGGATCCCAATCTTCGTAAACCTCGATTAAGCCTTCCATCGCGGCGCGCTTTTCTTCGGAGCGCCGAGCAGAGTCGCATCTTGGAGATTGCGACCGAGCGTATCGCTCTCCGCAACCGCATCGAGATCGCCGTCAAGCCCGAGCACGTGGAGCACCGCGGCGTAGGCGCCGATCGTGACGCCCATGCCGCCGCTCTCGACGTTTCGCAGCGTCATGACCGACATGCCGGCGCGCTCCGCGACTAATTTGGCCGAAAGCCGGCGGCGTAGCCGAGCGGTGCGGATGCGTTCGCCGAGCCGCGAGAGCCGACGCTCCATCGGCGGGAGCAGCGCCGCAATACGGTTTGCCATGACATTATTCTAGCAGAAATGCCCAAATGATGCTAGAATACTTGCACCTTTCGATCTAGCTCTTCGATGCGAAGTTGAGAATTAGATTCGGCGGAGGGCGCCGCGAATGCGACCGATCCGGAAAGCGATAGCGCTACGAACGCGACGAGCGTCGGTTTGCCATTGCGAGCGACGGTGTCGCTTCGTTTCCGATCTTCATCACGATGCGGCGTTCGCGGGCTGTGGCAGTAACGAATGATGCGCGAACGAAGCAAGTCGTTCTTACTCGTTCGAGCCTAGAGGTAACGTTGCCGAATTCCGATGAAATCGCGTACTGGAACGATGAGGCCGGTTTGCGCTGGGCCCACTTCCAAGATCGAATCGACGTCGCATTCGCTCCGCTCGGCGCGGCCGGCCTTTTGTCGGCCGCAGCGCGCCCCGGCGAAACGGTGCTGGATATCGGCTGCGGCTGCGGCGCGAGTTCGCTCGAGTTGGGCGATGCCGTGGGCGAAACGGGAAGCGTCATCGGCGTCGATGTTTCGCGCGCGATGCTTGCGGTCGCAGAAGACCGCTCCCGAGCGGCGGGTCTGAGCAACTCGCACTTCGTTCTTGCGGATGCGTCCACCGAAGCGTTTGACGAAGGCGTCTTCGATCTCGCATTTTCACGGTTCGGCGTTATGTTTTTCGACGATCCGGTCGCGGCGTTTGCGAACGTGCGGCGGGCGTTGCGTCCGGGCGGCAGGCTCGTCTTCGTATGCTGGCGCGAACTCGGCGCGAACCCGTGGTTTTACGTACCGCTGGAAGCGATCCGGCCGTGCGTTCCGCCGCAGCCTAAGCTAGATCCGGAGGCGCCCGGGCCGCTCGCATTTGCCGATACGAATCGCGTGCGCGTTATCCTAGAGCATGCCGGCTTCGAAGACATTCGGTTCGAAGCATTCGATGCGTTGCTACCACTTGGAACGCGCGCAGCGGCGACGGAACTCGTGAGCAAGATCGGGCCGGCGTCGCGGCTCTTCGAAGGTGGGAAGGAGCCCGAGCGGGCGGACGCGCTACTCGCGCTGGATCGCGCTTTGACGGCGTACGAGAGCGAAGGAAACGTCCGACTCGGAGCGGGCGTGTGGATCGTTCGTGCGCTACCCGCACGAGCCGACCGCGCCCGCATCGCTTCGTAACGTCGCGCTCGCGCAGGGTTCGTGTGCTTTGCTCGGATCGTCGGCTGGATCGACGTAGAGTAATCCGAAGGGGCCGGTGCCCGTGACTTGGACGATCGCCTGAGCGATGAAGCGCCCGACTCTGCCGTCCGCATCGCGGGCGCGAATCCCCGCGCGAACTCACCGCATATCCGCACTCGCGATGCCGTCGAAGACGCCGAACGTTTGCGGATGAAAACCTGTTAAATGCGACGTGTGCGCGTAAAGAAATGCGCGTGCGTAGATGATGATGGTCGGCGCATCGTCGTCGATGCGCTGTTGAAAGCGACGGGCGAGTGCCGTGCGTTTCTCGGGATCGTACGTCTGCGTGTATTCGGCGACGTCGCGATCGACTTCGGCATTACAATAGCGCGTTTCGTTGAGGCCTTTGGGAGAACGGTAGGCGCAGCCGTAGCCGTTGGAAACGTCTGCGTAAACGCCCGATGTTAGCGAAAGAATCGCCGCATCGAAGTTGCCGCTCGTTACGATGCCGCCCGAACTTGCCGGTGCGAAGAAGAGCGCCGAAGATGCGGGCTTGGTCGCGACTTCCGCGCCGATCGCGGACCACGAAACGCGCAGGAGTTCGGCCTGCTGCGCTGAGGGCGCGTAGCCGCTGGGAAAGGCGAGCGTGAGCGAAAGTCGCGTTCCCGCTTTCGCGCGCACGCCGTCCGGTCCGCGCTTCCATCCGGCGCCGTCGAGGAGCCGATTCGCGCTTGCGGTATCGAATGGTGGACGCTCGAGTCGTGCAAAATCGATGGTCGAGGGCGCGACG
>CAXTIY010000266.1:0-5275 GCA_964244215.1 uncultured bacterium | reverse complement strand
GATCATCTGGCTCTCCTTCGTCCAGACCGTCGACGATGACGTCCAAGGTCATCGCTTGCGGAGAAACCGGCATGAACCAATGTACGTTGTCCTTCGCGGTGGTCATCGCCGCCGCATCGCCGGGCGTTGCCATTTCGTCGCGAGTCGGACGGATCACGATTGCGCCCGTTTCATCGCTCAAGCGATCAAATGTTCGTATCCGCACTTTTCCTCGGATGACCATATGAGCGCTCGCCATATGCTTATGCGCGTGTGGGGTAATAACGCTGTGCGCATCGAAATCAAACGTGGCGACGCCGTACGTTAACCGCAATGGTACTCCCTCCTCGTTATGAAAAGTCACGAAGCGTTTAATGGGGTCATGCGTTGACGGTGAAGCGACTCGTTCCAAGCGCGACCGCCCAACTTCTGCGAAGAGCTGCTCGACGTCAACGCGTTTCGCTAAGGCGTTGACTTCGTCGTGCCACCTTGCTCCGTCAATGGTTCCGTCGGCTAGCGCCACTGCTAGCTGCTCTTGTTCGTCGATCCACTGCCGCACGGTAATCCCGCTCGAAGCTTGGGCAAGGGAAGCCTCTTGCACAAGTGCATAGACGCTGAATGCGGCGAGAGATGACACGATGGCCGCGCGCCGCGTACAGGCGATCTCATGATGTACGATTGAACCATTTTCGTTCATGCGCAAAGCGATGGACTACCGTGAAGCTTTCGATGCACGGATTGTGCTGCTGTAGGACGCCTTAGCGTCCAAACTGGACGCAGCAATCAAATCGCGAAGCGCTACATCAAATGAAAGCCTTTGGCCATCTTGAACCGCGTGGAAGATGGCATGCTTAAGCCTAGGCCGCCGCAGAAGCTCACGCACGGCGGCGAGCGTTTGAGGATTAGCCGCAATGCCGTCGATAGCAGTAATAATATCTCCGCGTCGCAATCCGCTTCTCGCCGCCGGTCCGCCGATCACAATATCTTCAATTTCGAAGTGATGCAGATCCCCAATTGCCAGCCAAACGCCGCTGCGGTCGTAGCGGTCGTCATCAGCAATCGCCGGAGTTGGCACGAGCCACATCCTTTGGTGCGCATAGTCGAACGACAGCACAAACCTTCGGAGAATGCCCATGCCGACACTTCCTTCCACGTCCGATCGCGTGGACGACCCCGCTCGTTGAAGTGATAGCCGAGTAACCGGATCTGCAAGCAAATGGCTGCCGAGCGTGCAGCTTTGGCAGCGACCCACGATGCTTCTGATTGGACCGCCAATCCCATAACCGGTCATAGCGACCACATCGGGTCGGATTGTACGCTCGACGTCGTTCCGGCGCCAAAATGGACCATACAGCGTGAGCCACGAACGGTCTCCCGTGTCGATCATGAATCGACCGGCGACTCCGTTGACGGAGCCGCCGGCGATGGGAACTCCATCCGCGTCCGGCACTATTCGAAGTCGGATCGCGTTTGATCGCGGCCGGAATGAAGCTACGTTGCTGAACGTCAAGAGCCGATTACGACTATCGATCGTCACGACACGCTTCTCGAAAAGTTCAGCACCGAGGACACCGTCAAACGGACGCATTCCAACGGTCCGCGCGAGTGGAGCATAGTCGATCGCGGGCACGTCCATCGGCCCAAGTCTCACACTACCGATACGTAGCGAATCAAGATGATATCGCGCATAGCGGACGCTCTGCTCTCCAGCGCCCGACGCATGCCCGGACAACCCGGCACGTTTGGCTAGACGTTTAGCGAGGTTCAGATCGATCGTCGTTTCGCTTGACCCCGTGTCGACGAGGAAGCGATATGGCCCGGCACCATCGACTCGCGCTTGAATAAACACGCGATTGTCTGAAAGCGAGATGGGCAACGTTTCGGCGACGGCAACGGAACGCATTCCGCTGATGCCGCCCGCAACTGCTACGAGCAGTGGTATCAGGCGCTGACGCATTCCCGGCGAGATGACCATTCCGGCAAAGCGCACTAATGCGGGACGGCGGAACCGGTCGCGTTGCCGGCACCTTCGAAGAAAGCTCGCACTCGTGCGACGCCCACTTCAGCCGCGGCGCGATCCGGTGTCTCGTTGTCGTCGTTCCACCCGGTATCGGCGCCTTGTAGGTTTGGCTGGACCGCGATGCCGTCGCGGCGCCCGAGAACGACTAAGCCGTCGAGCCCCATTCCGTAATTTACGCCCTGCTGTGGAATTAGCCAAGCGATCTGACCTCGGATCGGAACGATGCTTTCATCGGACCACAATGCTCGTGCAGCGTACCCGGTGCAATTAACGATTGTCCGCTCCGGAAGTGACGACAGTTCGTTCGGCGAGTGAAATTCGCGTGTCTCGATCACCCCTCCCGCCGTCAAATAATCGTTGACGAGCTGCCTCGAATAGTCGGCGATGTTGAAGGTCATCGACGTACTTCGGCGTGCACGCGTCATGCCGAATGGTACGCGCCCGTCGGACGTACGAACGTCGTGCCAACCGGGCGTTATATCCGCGATACGGTCGCCGTAATCGGCAAAGCCGTGATGATCTTGCTTTTCGGAAAGCGCCACGACGTAATCATGGGTGAAGCGCGAGAAGATATACCGGTCCGTCCATTCGATCGGCGTGCCGGCGACGCCGAGATAGCTTTGATACATCGTGAATGACGTGCGAGCCATGCGCTCCCACGTGTTCACGAAGGCGGCAGTCGTACCCGATTCGAGAGCGACTCGCGAATCCGGCGTCCAAGAACCAGTCGCACGGCTCGAACGCACGTAGGGTGGTCGGTCTTTCGTATAGATGACGACGCGCATACCGGCGCGTTGCGCCGTAATTGCCGCCGTCAACCCGAGCGCACCGCATCCGATAACCGCCACGTCGCCCGGAATGCCTCCCGCATCGGCGATCTTTTGGAGAACGTGCGCAGCCGAACCCCACGAGAGAGACCAGCCACTGCCTCCATGCCCGTAATTATGAATGACGAGCTTGTCGCCGACGCGCTCGGGTTCTACGCGCGGGCCCTGCGGGCGAAACGGCCGCAAACAAACCGTAATCTGCGCGATCCGATCGGCTTCAGCCTCAATCGGAACGAGCCGATCGAGGACACCATAACTCGAATCCGGCGCCGACATAGCCTTGCGCGGCAACATTGCCGCAGCACTCGCGTATGCGGCGGAGTACGTCACAAAACTTTTGCGATTCAATGAACTACTTCAAAGTCGCTCTATCCGCCAGAGCCAACGTATGCTCGAGCGAATCGCCTGCAATCGTTCCGTGACCGGGAATCACGTGAAGGGCGTTATACGTTTGCATTACGCGGCGCATCGTGGTCGGATACACCGAAACATCGGCGTCCTCGGTGTTCCCAAGGTCCGGCGCCGTCGTCGCCTTTACAAGGCAGCCGCCGAAGAGAACGTTGTCACCGGGAACCCACGCCACGATATTATCGATCGTATGGCCGGCGCCAGGATAAGAAATCTCGACGCTCCCCATACGCAGCTTCTGTTTCTCTAATCGATGCAGAGGCCGCGGCACGGGCAATCCGGCATCGAGTGCTAAGCCGATCGTAAGAGGGTTTCCGAACACTGGGATGCCGCGTTTGGAAACGGCACTGATTCCGCCTGTCCGATCGTAGTGAAAATGCGTAGCGATCGCGCGGGTAATCGGAATCTTTCCGTAACGATCCCAAGCGTCCAGAATCGTATTCGCGTCGCCGTCGTTCCAGCCCGTATCGATGAGCAACGCCCGGTCACCGTCGACGACGATCGCGCCGTTCGCCGGATAGTAGCCGACGCCGTTAAGAACGTGCGTCGTCGTATGAATCCAAACTTTCGGCGATACGCGCCCGAGCCATGCATTTTGGGCGACGCGTCGCATAGTGGGCATCGCAAGTTCGAGGTCTTGAGGATCGCCTTTCGCCGTTGAAGCGATCGCGGGGGCGGTCGTAAGAGCCGCTAAGCCGCCAAGAAACACACACCTAGTGCACACGGGTTCCCATACCTTGAAACGTTCTTCCTACTCTTGCGCAAACGAACGCAGACGGCCACCGCTCTTCACAGTCGCGAACATAATAGTCCTACAATGTAGGATATGTCAAGGTTGGCTTGGAACGCTTCACGCGTAATGAGCCGTGCGTATTTAGGAGATTTCGAGCATCTCGTGCTCCTCGCAGTTATGCGCTTGGCCGAAGCCGGTTACGGACTAGCGATTCGGAACGAAATCGTTCAGCGGACATCGCGCGAGATCTCGACCGGCGCCGTGTATACCACGCTCGACCGCCTGGAACGAAAAGCTCTCGTCGCGTCGACCATCGAGCAAGGCACCCTAACGCGAGATAACCGAATCCGGCGCCGTTACGAAATCACAAGTACTGGACGCCAGGCTGTCAACGCGGCGCAACGCGACGTTCGGGCAATGTCTCGCGGGCTAACGTTTCGAGAAGAACACTGACGTGGCGCTAAATATCGAGATTGCGCTCGTGCGTGCGATTGCACCGCCACATCTTGCCGATGCCATCATCGGCGATCTGCATGAGAGCCGTGCGACGCTCGCACGAACTCGTGGCGATGATGGCGCGTTGGTCGCCTACCGCAATGACCTATTGCGCTCGTTACTCTCACTGCTAGCATACGGTGCTTCGCGGACGCTCGCTAACAACTGGGGATTTGCGCTTGTTTCCGCCGCAGTGACGTGCGCTTTGTGCGTCGCGACCATCCCGCTCTGGGATCATATTGGCTTAGGGGGCGCTGGTTATCACCTATTGCGCCTAGCCCTCATCGGGCTTGTTCTCGGATGCATTCCGCGCGCTTCAACCTTGAGCTGCTTATTTTTACTGTTGCTCATCGCAGTGTCAGACTTTATGATCGAGGCCCGTGCGGCTACGAACGGTTTGCACGCCCTCGGGCAGACCTTTACCCTCGTGCTACAAGACGGTATCATAATGGGAGCGATGCTCATCGCTCTGCATAGTATCAGAGTGATGCGAACTCTTCTTCGACCATTGGAATAACGCCGATGCTAGTCTGATTGGGAAGCTTTAGGAAAACCCACACTCGGTGCTAGTGAACACGCAAATAGCGGAGAGACGCCCGGCGGCAGGATCGCCGCGGGAAGTCACGGCCATCGAGACATTGTGTCACCGTTGGCGTGGCTAAGCAGTGTCCGTGGCGCGAGGGTCATGTTGTCCCGAAATGGGTCGGTTTAGAGAACCCCGCCTGTAAACGTAATAAAACTGCGGCTATAATTCCGAATTTTGGGCGAACGCTTAGGGACGCGGCAGCGCCTCCATAGCAGCATCTGCCGCGC
>CAXTIY010000265.1:0-5279 GCA_964244215.1 uncultured bacterium | reverse complement strand
GCTTTTGGTCGGTAATCTCGTCGTCTATTTGCTGGAAACGAAGCTCGCCTTCCACCACGCGCACCGCGTCTGGCTCGCTTCGGTGCTCAGTGGAATCCTCGTAAACTTCTTCCTCAACAAGTACTGGACGTTCCGCGAACCCGGATGACCGAACGCCGCTCCCGATACTGGTACGTCGCGCTCGGCGCCGTGCTCTTACTCGCGCTCGTCCTGCGCTTACGCGGTATTCATTCGCCGCTCTTGGATCATCCCGGTTGGCGACAGGGCGATACCGCAGCGATCGCACGAAATTTTGCGACGCTCGACATGAATCCGCTGCATCCGCAGACCGATTACAATGGCCCCCCGCCGAACTACGTGGAACTCGAGTTGCAGATCGTGCCGTATCTCGCGGCCGTGGCATACAAGATCTTCGGCGTACACGAAGTCTTCGGGCGGCTCATCTCGATTGCGTTCAGCCTCGGAACCGTGGCGACGCTCGCTTTCTTCGCGCGAGCGCTCTACCGCAGCGAAGGCGCAGGCATCGTGGCCGCCTTCGCCTTCGCCGTTTATCCGGGCAGCGTGTATTACGGACGGACGTTCATGCCGGACACGGCGATGACGTTCTTCTTAACCGTCGCATTATTCGCCGCGTGGCGGTGGCTCGGAGACGACGCATCCCGAGCACGCTTCGGCCGGCGCTTCTTCATCGCCGCATCGCTCGCCGCTTGCGCCTTACTCGCCAAACCCGTCGCGGCGGTAGCGCTCGTTCCGATCGGTGCCATGCTCGTCGCTCGGCGCGGCGTCTTTGGCGCGCTTCGGTCGCCCGATACGTACGCTTTCTACGCGATCGCGCTCGTACCGTATTTGCTCTACGACGCGTACGTACGCTCGATTGCGGAGTGGCATTGGGCGAGCGGCATTACCTCGCTGCACGTCATCCCGGGGCTCCGGGCGTCGCTCGGCTCGTGGCCGCAATTCCGGCATAAACTCGCGCTGTTTCGAGCGGCGCTCGTAATGCTCGGGCAGACGATGCTCGGGCCGTTCGGCAGCGTCTGTTTCATCGCCGGGCTTATCGCGGGCGCCAACGTCTTTTCACCGCCGTTGCGAGCGCTGCGGCCGCTTCTGTGGGGCTGGCTCGCGGCAGCGCTCGCCTACGCATACGTCGTGGTAACGATCGAACGTGTCGACTATTATCTCTATCCGTGGCTGCCGCTCGCGGCGCTCTGCAGCGCCGCGCTCGTTCTGGATGCGGCGACTCGGCTCGCTGCTTTACCGGCACGAGGCAGGCGTGTCGTGGCAGGCGTCTACGCAGCGATCGCAATCCTGCTGGTACCGGCCGGAGTCGTAGCCGCGTGGAGCGTGCCGACTCCGTATTACGCCTACAACAAAGCCGTGTATCGCGCGGCCGTCGCGCTCGATGCGACCCTCGCCCCGGGCGCGCTCGTGGTGATGGGCCACTACGATCCATCGGTGCTGTACTATATCGCACGTAAGGGCTGGGAAGAGGATCCTTACCTCTGGACGCCGTTCGACGAAGAGAGCGCGATACGCAAAGGAGCGCGTTATTTCATTGCAATCGAACCGCGCCGGCTGCAACGCAACGTCGAGCTCTACGCCTGGTTGCAACGCTTTCCGCGGCTGAACGAACGAGCGAAGTGGCCCGTCTATGAGACGGACCCGGCGAAAACGCTACCGGGAGCGGAAGAACGGTGGAAGGATTTTAGGCGCCGCGAGCGTTCTCACGAGCTTCCGACGCAATCGAATGCCCGCGGGCACTACGGCGGGCCGATTACGGCAGAGGCAGAAGCGAAGCTGCCGGCGCGAGGGGTGTCGCTCCGCCCCGATCGGGCGAACCCGCTTCAACGAGTTGACGGTAGTTTTTAAGTCGCGTCGTCAAACGCCCGACGTCGACCGATAACAGACTCGACCCTTTGATCGCCTTGGCTAACTCGTTTGCGTCGAAACTGTAGTCGAAGCGCTGTAGCGTCGCGACGATCGCGTTGCTCTGCAGATGGAGCTGCGCGTACGCTCGACGCAAGCTAAGCCCCGTTTCACGGTACGTCGGATAATTCGAGAGGACGATCTCCCGTTTGACGCGCGCCTGCTCTATTTCCGAACGCAGCTCCGCCAGCCGCACGCTATCGGGATCGTATTTCGCCGCGACCGCCAGCGCCTCGAGTGCGTCGTCGAATTTCGATGCGACGAACAGCTGCGCCGCGATCTGCAATTGCACGGCCGCGAGGCCCGCGCGAGCGTGAACGTTTTTCGGATCGACGCGTAGCGCGAGTTTGTAGGCGAGCGCGGCCTCACTCGGATTTTTATGATCGAAAGCGAGGTCGCCCTGATGGTTGCGGCTAGAGACGATGTACTGCGAGATGCTGCGAGCGCAGCCGCTCGTCGTCAGCACGAGCACGGCGGCTAAGACGGCGAACCAAGTGCGCGTTGACACGTTCACTCTCCTAATGCGAATGGTGGAAAACATGCGCTCCGGCGGCGATAAAATACGCGCCGGGAATCAAGATGAGTTGCGAAAGCACCCATCCGACGATCGCGGTTATGGCGAGCCAGAATACCATGGCGCGTACATCCGATTCGGGCCGCTCGCCTTTGACCGCTTGATCGGTGATGTATGCCGTCTTCGGATCGACGAAGAACGAAAATGCGACGGTTCCGATGCCGTTGACGAGTCCCGATAAACCCGTCGCCGTCGTGCGCGCGTCGAGATCGATGACGCTTGCGTAAAACGACGCCACGACGCCGATCGCATAGACGCCCGTCACCACGACGTTTCCGATCAGTAGCGAGGGCGGCAGCGATTTCGGTAACGCGAACTCGCGCAGTCGCCCGAGCGGCGGAAACCGGACGCTGCGCAGCACGTCGAGCATGACGCGTGGATCGAGCAGACGCAGCACCGAGCGCAACATGGAATGCGACCGTTCGAACGACGCTACGCCGCGCATGAAGAGCATGATGAACGTGGGCAGCAGCAGCATGCCGACGACGGCTCCGAGCGTTCCCGCGGCCACGATCGCGCGCAACTGCCAAGAGAAATACGAGGGGACGGTACCCGTGCACGTCGCGTATTGCGCGGCGCCGTCGGCAAGGCTCCCGAGAGCGGGGGTTACCACGAGGGTCGCGAGCCGGCTCGCAAGCGTAAAAAAATTGAAGAGTGAGATCGAGGTACCGATGCGGCCCGTACGGACGCCCGCGATCCGCCCCGCATACGCGCCGATCTGCAGCGCCGTTACCACGACGTTGAGGGCGAGCGCGATTTCGAGCGGACCGGTCCAGAAACCGGTGTGTGCGAGGGCCGCGAGCTCGTGCGGTGTACACGCGGGCACCGTGGCTCGCACGGACGTCACGCCGCGCTACGGAGTCCGCGTACCTCCGCTTCGGCGAGCGGTCCGAGTACGCACAGCCCGAGAGCCTCCGGGACGAAGAGCTCTTTGGCGAGGGCCGCGACGTTCTCGAGCGTGACGGCGTCGAGTTGCCGTTCGATGTCTTCGATTTCGACTTGCATGCCGAGATTGAACTCGCTGCGACCCAGACGAATCATGCGACTCGAACTGCTCTCGAGCGAGAGCGTTAGGCTGCCCTTGATATGCTCGCGTGCGAGCGTTACTTCGGCCGCGGTCGGACCGCTCTCGCCGAGCCGCAAAAGCTCTTCGACGATAACGTCGACGCACTCTTGCGCGCTCTGCGGCGACGTGCCGGCCGAAATACCGAATAAGCCCGCATCGCGATAGCCTTGCTGAAACGAATAGACGCTATAGGCGAGGCCGCGTTTCTCGCGCACTTCTTGGAAGAGCCGGCTCGACATACCGCCGCCGAGGATCGTATCGAGCACCGAAAGCGTATAGCGCCGTTCGTCGCGCACGGAAAGACCCTGCGTACCGAGTACGATGTAGGCTTGTTCGGTATCTTTCGTTTTAATGCGCGTCGCCGGGGTCAGCGACGGACGCTCGGGAACGATCGCCGCCGCACGACCCTCATACGCCGAGAACGCGGCCTCGACGAGCGCGACCGTCGTATCGTGATCTACGTTGCCCGCTGCCGCGAAGACGACGGAGTTCGGTGCGTAGCGCGTGCGCAGGTGGCCGCGCAAATCGTCGCTCGTGAGCGCCGAGACCGTTTCCGCGTAGCCGATCGTCGGTTCGCCGAGCTGCGAACCTTCCCACATGGTGCGAATGAAGAGATCGTGTATCATCTCATCCGGCGAATCGTCGTACATCTTAATCTCTTCGAGAACGACTTTCTGCTCTTTCGCGAGTTCCGTTGCGGCGAAAACGGAATGCAAGAACATATCGGAGAGGACGTCGATCGCGAGGGGAACGTGATGGTCGATTACTTTAGCGTAATAGCACGTCGCTTCTTTATCCGTGAAGGCGTTCAGATTGCCGCCGACGCCGTCCATCGTTTCTGCGATCTCGCGCGCGCTACGACGCTCGGTTCCCTTGAAGAGCATGTGTTCCACGAGATGCGAGATGCCACGCTGTTCCTTCGATTCGGCGGCGCTGCCGATATCGGCCCATATCCCGAGGGAGGCCGAGCGGACGTGCGCCATGGATTCCGTTATTACGCGAATCCCGTTCGCCAAAATCGACTTACGATACAATCCAGAGCTCCCGAAGCGATAAAAAGACCCAATGCTGTTGCATAACGGCGTCACGGCGCCTGCATCGGCGATGCCGAATCGTCGCGGGCTCGGTGTTACCGAGCCTGCAAACCCGCCTTCCAAGCCGGGTCCCAATAGGCGGCGTCACCCGCGGTTAGTCGAGCCGAGAGAGCCGGACCTGCGGTACGGCGCACGGTCGCCCCGTAGACGACGCGCGAGGTCGGGACCGCTTTGTCGCCCGCCACCACGGCGTGCTGTCCCACGCGAAGCGGAACGATCGCCCACACGTCCACTTCCTCGACGTCGCTTGCCGCAAAGGTTTCCCGCACGACGTCCGCCACTTCACGGACGAAGCCGTCCGGGTCGAGCGGTTCGTGGAATTTCACGCCGGAAAGTACGATTCCGGCGACCTGATGCCGGCCTACGCCGTCGACCCGGACCTTGAGAATCTGAACGGGTCGCATTCGTGCGAATAGCCGACGGCCCACGGCAATCGCGACGGGCTTGCGGTTTCCCGCGGCACGGGCGTTCGCGTCCACGTCGGCAAGCGAACTGCCGGCGACCGCGATGCGGAGGCAACAGAGCGTTAGCCCACCGGCGGCAACGGCCGCGCGCAGCGCGAACCTAATAACTTTGAGCGAAATACGCGCGCAACGTCGCCCGTTCGCCGCACGCGACGCAG